>JASDTK010000325.1:0-2900 GCA_041891555.1 Oscillospiraceae bacterium | reverse complement strand
GACTATCTGGCTATATCTCCAAGAGGCCGGCGCGATTATCTGAATTTCATCATCGAACTGGCCGACATCGCTATAAAAAATGCCGGCAACAACGGCATTACCGAGGAGACAGTCGCCAAGGCCAAGATTTGCAGGGCGGATGCTCTTCGGCAATTGGAACATATGAAAAAGGAGCATGAAAGCCCCGAAACAGAGCGATAGGAGCACAACATGGAAAAGAATGATATGGATTCTGCTCTGTTCAGCCTCAATCCGGCCGGACCCGATGAGAAAGGTATGTTCTATTCCGATGAGGAAAAACCGCCTGAGCGAGCCTGTATCGGTCATTTTCGCGGATACTACCGGGACGGCGGCAAAAGAATGTATTCCAATTGGTTTGACCATCAGGGTGAATTGAACATGCCGGAATTTCGTAATGAATTTAATAAGTTTATAAACGACCTTCTCAAGCGCGGTATCCTGGATAGCCGCCAACATCTGGAGAGGTTCTGCCTCCGGCACCCGGAGGCGCGAGTTGCCGACACACAGTACAAAGATACCTTCGGCTTCCGCGCCAAATCTGAGAAGTACAGCTTTTATCTTCGCTTGTCTTTGATGCCGGGTGATTATGCTATCTATTGTTATGCATATAATCGCGACCTCCTGTGTGCGCAGAAAAAAGCAACTCCAATGAAAAAGAAAACCGGGCCGGAGAGGTAGGCGGAATGACATGGAGGATAAACACATCGTCTGGAGCGATCTCAACCTGAATTATGAGGACTGGAAGGCCGATCTGGAGAGCGAATACCCGGATAAAACCGAGGATGAACGACTGCAACTCATGCACGAAATCAATGGAGAATACTTATCCGACGAAAGAATGAACCTTAACATCCAGTTACCGCGTGGCATCATTGTCATTGCTGATCTCGGCCTTTGGAACGGTCGATTTTCCGGATATAAAATGATTGAGAGCGGCAATATCCGGGATTGCCTTTTCTCGGATTGCGACTACAACGAGTGGTATGTAGACAGGATTGGCGATCTGCGCTGCACCTCTGTCCATCACGATGGAAGAAACCACTACCTATACCGCGCAATCAAGGAGACGGCGACGGACGAGCAGATTTACCGGCTCCAGTCCCTTATATACGACGGCAGAGCCACGCGCACGGATGTTACCCGTGTGACGGAGCGCCTGGGCGATGCCATAGGAGCGGTCTACGGCTGGAGCTTTCCGAAACATAAGCAGCGTGTAAACATGGAACGATAAGGAGGGATAACCGTTGGCGACCAAGCTGCAAATCATAACAGAACTTTCTGAACATACAATGCAGAAGCTACCCGGTACATATGAAAACTGGACGGCCTTTCTGCGTACAGTGGCGTGGAACTATAAATATTCTTTTGCGGAGCAAATCCTGATCTATGCGCAGCGTCCGGACGCCACGGCCTGCGCGCCCATCGAGCTTTGGAACGAAAAGCTGCGTCGGTGGGTTAATCGCGGAGCGAAGGGTATCGCGCTGATCGACGACAGCCACGAAAAGCTTACGCTCCGCTATGTCTTCGACATCTCGGACACCAGCAATCGGCATAATGAAACAGTCTATCTCTGGACCATGTCGGGCAGCTATGAGGAGGCAGTAACAGAGACATTAGAAAATGCCTTTGGCGAACTGGCAAACAAGGTTACCTTTGCCGATGCACTGATTTCCGCGACGGATAATCTTGTGGACGACAACTTTACAGACTATCTTTCCGAACTGATGAACATACGGGCCGACAGCCTTCTGGAAGAGCTGGACGATCTCAATGTGGAAGTGGAGCTGAAGCGCGCGCTCAAAGCATCGGTATCATACATTCTGCTGACTCGCTGCGGAATAGACGCCTCACACTACTTTGACCGTGAGGATTTTGCCGCTGTTTGGGATTTCAATATACTTCCGGTCATCTCCCTTCTCGGCAACGCGACCAGCGAGATCTCGGAAATGGCGCTGCGTGAAATTGGAAGCACGGTACGCAGCCTGCATATCGAGGAACGACGGGCCGAGAAATTTGCATTATCTCAAAACATCGTGCAAAATAGAAACAGAACAAATTATGACGAAAGGGGCGCTGAACATGGAAATGACCTACACGATGCGGGGGGATTACCTGCTGCCCGACCTGACGCTTCCGGAGCAGCCGAGCATCGGGAAATATGGGATGCTGCGAAAATCGTTCCTGAAGGAGCATCGAAAAGCGACGTACACCAGCCTGCTGTTGTCCGGGAAGCTGATGGAACATCTGGCGGAGATCGACCGGACGGCGCGGGAACGAGTGGAACGGATGACCGCGCAGATGGCCGGGACGGAGGGCGTGAACGAATCGATGAAAGCCGCCGACCCGATGAAATGGATGGGGCTGATGAACAACCTGAAGCACTCGGCGGAGGAAACGGTTCTGACGGAACTGATTTACAATTAGAATGGCACGACAGAAGAACGGAGGACAACAGTCTTCCGTTTCTTCATTCCGACGTGGTTATCAAGGGCATCCTGCACACGACGCCATATCTCAGAGCCACAAAGCAGGATATCGCGGATTTCTATGCTGCCCACGAGGATAACGACGAACGCACCGAGTATATCAAGAGTATTTTCAATAATAATCCGTCACAGCTCGTTTTAGACGACGAGCGTATCGTGGGATATAAAACATACCGGAACGTCCTTCATATGTGGGAGGGCGACGAGGCGCATAAAACATCGCAGAGCTACTACGATTGGGGTGTCATCGCCCGGTACTTCGCTACCATGATTATGATGGGTGAACTGCTAGACGAGCCGTCGTTACCACCTGAGAAGGACCAAATAACACTCATAGAGCAAGCGGAGAGCGAAAAAGCCTCCGCTTTTTTACTGCCCCAGGAGGCTATTGAT
>JASDTK010000324.1:0-8748 GCA_041891555.1 Oscillospiraceae bacterium | reverse complement strand
AATGATGACATCGCCCTCCATATGGCTGTCAATGGCATAGGCAATTGCGTCGACCCTATCCTCGATAAC
The DNA here is from genome assembly GCA_041891555.1 of Oscillospiraceae bacterium. Lineage (GTDB taxonomy): Bacteria > Bacillota > Clostridia > Oscillospirales > Oscillospiraceae > UBA2658. The sequence continues at coordinate 8,679 of JASDTK010000324.1, read as the reverse complement.
CTTATAGCGGCTTTTCGGAGCTTTTACTCCTGCCAATATATCCGCTATGATGTCCGCAGGAACCTCGGTTCTAGGATTGTCGGAAGTGATTATAGCATAATCTGCGAGCGTTGTCGCTATTTCTCCCATAATCGGCCGTTTTGTTTTATCTCTGTCTCCTCCGCAGCCAAAAAGCACGATCACTCTGCCGGAGGTAACTTCCTTCATGGACTTAATGACATTTTCGAGCGCGTCCGGAGTATGCGCGTAGTCAATCAGTATTGTATAATCCTCCGGTGTGGGAACAACCTCCACCCTGCCCTTAACTCCCTTCGCCGTTTTGAGCGATTCGCAGACCTCGCTGAGGGGCAGGCCGAGCAGCAGACAGGCAGAGATTACCGACATGGCATTATAAACTGAGAATCTTCCCGGTATTTCAAGGCTGACTCTCTCAAGCGTGTTCATTGCAAGCGCGCAGAATTTGACGTTTGCAGGAGAGAGGCGTATATCCTTCGCCACGAGATCGGCTTCAAGTTTTGTTTCGGAATAAGTTAAAACGGGGCATTTCGCGCGTTCAATCATATAGCCGCCCCATTCGTCGTCGATGTTTATAGCAGCCTTACCGCAGCGCTCGAACAGAAGCGCCTTGGCTCCCGCGTATTCCTCCATGGTCTTGTGGAAATCGAGGTGATCCTGTGTAAGGTTCGTGAACACGGCGACCTCAAAGTGCAGTCCCGCGACGCGGTCCAGAACGAGAGAATGCGAGGAAACCTCCATAACAGCAAATTTGCAGCCCTCGTCCGCCATCTGCTTAAACAGCTTATACAGCTCATATGACTCCGGCGTCGTGCGCTCTGTCGGCAGCACCTTGTCGCCTATCATATTCTGATTTGTACCGATAAGTCCGCACTTTTCACCCGTACAGTTCTCCAGCACGTGCTTAATAAGCATTGTGGTCGTAGTCTTACCGTTTGTACCTGTCACTCCGATGAGCTTCATTCTCAGAGATGGATTGCCAAAATAGTTTTTTGAAACGAGCGCCAGCGCCGCTCTCGAGTTATTCACCAGAATATAGGGAATTCTCTCGTTGGGCTTCTCCTCGCAGAGCACGACGGACGCGCCCGCGCTGACGGCGGCATCGATGAACCTGTGTCCGTCACTTTCAAAGCCGCGGATTGCCACGAAGAGATCGCCTTTGCGCGTACTTCGGGAATCGTAGCTGATGTCGCCGATTTCCGTCGCGGAATCAGCATGCATTTCGATTATCTCAACTTCTGTCAAAAGTTCTTCGAGTCTCATAAAACCCCCGTGCTTTCTCGTGAAAGGCGTATGCTTTGTTTAGTACCGTCCAAGGTCGCTCTTGTCTGCAACGGTGACTTCAATAATTGTTCCGTGCTCGACAGAGGTACCCGCTTTTATGCTCTGGCTGGTCACGACGACTACCGACGGATCGATAATCGGGACCGAGGATTTGATATAGAGTGCATAGGAGCCCAGATTTTGTCTGGCCACGCTGTAAGTCATACCCGTTAAATCAGGCACGGCTTCCATTTCACCCGAAGGAGTCGCGCCGCAATAGATAATAATCTGACTGCCTGCCGCGACCACGCTGTTTGCAGCCGGTAGCTGTGCCGTTACCGCTTCACCGGTACCTATGACCCGTGCCGTTAATCCTGAGCTTTGGGCTTTTGACAAGGCTTCGGCTGAAGTCATTCCTACGAGATCCGGTACTGTCTTGTCGACGGTTTTAAGCTCCTCCTCAGTGTACTGCGGCTCATAGCCCATGTAGGGCAGAATGTCCGCGAACATTTTCCCGACCGTGGGCGCTCCCATCTGGCCGCCGCTGATATATATGCCCGGCGCGTTAGTCGGTGTGTCTAGCAGCACCAGAATCGCGATTTTCGGATTGTCAATCGGCGCGACTCCGAGGAAGGAAACTATGTATTCCTTTTCGCCTCCGGCGGCGTCCTGCGCCACCTTTTCACTCGTTCCAGTCTTTCCGCCGATGCGGTAGCCCGCGACATAGGCGTTTTTGCCGGTACCCTCTTTTTTATCGCCGACAACCTGCTCGAGCATCGAACAAACCGTTTTGCTTGTCTGCTCGCTGATAACCTGCCGGACTACTGTTGGCTCAGTCTTCGATACCGCTGTGCCGTCGGAATTGAGAACCTCCTTAACGACATAGGGTTTCATGAGATAGCCGCCGTTTGTACAGGCGGATACCGCCGTAATGAGCTGGAGCGGTGTGATATTAAAGGTTTGGCCGAAGGAGGCAACCGCGAGAGACGACTTCTGATCCGGATTGCAAAAATAACTTCTCGGCCACCATATGCTCCCGCTTTCTCCGCCGAGATCGATGCCGGTCTCGCCCGAAAGCTGAGCGTCGGGATTGCTTGAAGAATCAAAGAAGCCAAAGGCCTCCGCATAGTCATAGAATTTTTCGGCTCCGACACGAAGGCCGATGTTTACGAAAGCCACGTTGCAGGAGTGCTGCAACGCCTGAACAAGAGTCTGAGAACCGTGACCGCCGGCTTTCCAGCAATTTATAGGCTCGTTTCTTCCGGGCACATCGACTGTGCCTCCGCAGTAGAAGGTATCCGAAGGCGATACAACTCCCTCATTCAGAGCCATAGAGAGCGTAATAATTTTGAAAACCGAGCCGGGCTCATAGGTATCGCTGATTGCCTTGTTGCGCCACTGCTTAAGCTGGGCTTCCGTCAGAAGCTGCTGCTTTTTCAAGGGGTCCTGCTCCGCGTCGATTATCGCCTGCGCATCTGAATCGACAATTTGGTAATTATTTAGGTCAAAGTTTCCAAGGCTTGCCATGCCAAGTATGGCGCCTGTGTTGACATCCATCGCAATTGCGCAGGCTCCGTTTTGTACATCGTAGTCGCGCACCGCCTGCTGAAGCTGCTTTTCGATGTAATACTGGATTGTTGAGTCAATAGTTAAAACGACGTTTTTGCCGTTCTCCGCGTCATAGTAGTCTTCAAAATTTGTGAAGAGCATATCCGTACCCGCAGCGTTCTTGGCCCTGACTACCCTGCCGTTTACGCCAGTCAGTATCTTGTCATCATAGCTCTCGACCCCGGAAAGACCGGTGTTGTCCGTACCCACAAAGCCGATTACCTGGGCGGCCAGACTGCTGTAAGGATAATACCTCTTGCTGTCCTCTTCTATCTTGACGCCCTTGAGCTCGTATTTGTTCTTGAATTCGCGAACCTTATCGGAAACCTCCGGCTCGACCTTTCGCGCAATTGTCTGATACCAGGACTTGGTATTTGCCGCTTTCGCGAGTATGTCCTTTTCGTCGACTCCGAGGATTTCGGAAAGGCCCTTCGCTATCATAGTTGGGTCCTCGTCATACATCTGTATCTCTCTCGGACTGATGTAAATATTGTCAACGCTCGCGCTCATGGCGAGAATTTTCATGTTCGTGTCATAGATTGTTCCGCGGGCTGCCGTGACTGTTGTTTCACGAACCTGCTGCTCAATTGCCGCCGTTTCGTAGAAATCGTGGTCAAGAATCTGCAGTTTGAACAGTCTTGCGCCCAGTACTAAAAAAGCAACTATGCCGCACACTATCAGAAGAAAAAGTGTGCGGCGAAGCATCATAGCATTGGGAGTATCGGGAGAATTCGATTTTCGTTTTTTGTCCGGCATTATTTCTCCCCTCCATAAGCCTTAGAATAGGAAATGACCATATAATCACTATATATGATACTATCCATACTACCTGAAATATTCCGCGATGGACGCGAGCGCGTCAAAAACCCGTTCGCCGAAGCCGAGCTTCTCTTCGTCCTTCCCGCTTAGTATGACCGCCTTATCCGGAACCGTACTTTCAAGGTAAAACACCTGTTCGTCCCTCGGTCTCTGCATACCCAGCTGTGAACTTGCGTATTCCTCTATCTCGGTTAGGTTAAAGGCCTTTTCATAATTTATTAGGAGCCTGTTCTGCGCGACTTTAAGGTCCGACAGCTGTTCCTCAAGCTGGGCTGAGGTGTCCGTAATCTCCGTGAGCTGAATTTTTGCCATTAAAGAAAAAACTATTAAGACAGCGGCGCAGGCATAGCCGACAATGGCGAGAGGAGACACGCTTTGCTTGGTTTTAACTCTTGTTGCGCTTGCTTCATGCTCTCTGATTCTCGGGGGGGCGGGGATAATGACCTGCCTATCTACCGGCCTGTCCATTGTCTCGCGATATGCCCCGGTTCTGCCGTAGTCATACGCCAGACTGCCGTAAACGGCGTTATCGCCGTACTTCACGTTTTTTGCCGCAGCAGCCATAATTCTCCCCCTTTCTGCCGATTTGTAACCCTTATTGTTATACTCTTTCCGCGATCCTCAGCTTTGCGCTTCTTGACCTGGGGTTTTCTTCGATCTCCGCCTGACTTGGAAGCATCGGTTTTTTCGTAACGCTGCGCAGCGTCTGGGTGAAGCCACATACGCATATGGGAAAATCTCTCGGACAGGTACAGCCGTTTTCACGCGAGGCAATAGCGTTTTTTACTATTCTGTCCTCGAGTGAATGAAACGAAATAACGGCCAGCCTTCCGCCGGTTCCCAGTCTGTCCGCCGCCGCTCCGAGCACTTCCGAAACTGCTTCCAGCTCCTCGTTCACGGCAATGCGTATAGCTTGAAAGGATCTTTTTGCCGGATGCTGGGCTTCCCGCAGCGCGGAACCGGGCATCGCACTTTTTATGATATCCACCAACTGAAGGGTGGTTTCGATTCTTTTTAATTCTCTTTGCCTCACGATTGCTTCCGCAATTCTCGGAGCATAGCGTTCTTCGCCGAAATCGTATAGTATTCGTTTGAGGCTTTCATACGTCCAGTCGTTGACGATATCCGCCGCCGTTACCTTGTCGCTCTGGTCCATTCTCATATCCAAAGGAGCATCCGCCATATAGGAAAAGCCTCTGTCTGTTTCATCGAGTTGGGGCGATGATACTCCCAAATCGAAGAGCATTCCGTCGACCTTATCTATACACAAATCGGTCAATATGGCATTCATATCGCGGAAGTTTCCGTGGACAAGCGTTATCCTGTCCATAAGCGGCTCAAGGCGCATTACGGCTTTTTCCATAGCCTTGACGTCACGGTCTATCGATATGAGGCGTCCCGTTTTAAGCCGCCTTGCAATTTCGTAGGAATGGCCGCCCATACCGAGCGTCGCGTCCACATATATACCGTCCGGTCTTATATTCAGACCGTCGATACATTCGTTGAGCATGACCGAATAGTGTCCAAATTCCACTAGAACTCCAGCTCCTCCATAACGGCCGCAATGTTCTCCGGAGTCGTTTCGATGACATTAATAGCGCTCCAGCTGTCACTGTCCCAGAACTCGGCGTGGTTATTGCAGCCCACAACCGCAACGTTCTTGGTCAGTCCCGCAAAATCACGGAGATTCTGCGGTATTAGTATTCTGCCCTGCGCATCTACCTCGCATTTTGCGGCGTAAGCAAAGAGAGGACGCATCTTTCTCTGTTTTACATAGGGCATCTCGTTGACTTTTTCGGTCAGCGCCTCCCAGCTCTCGGATGAGTAGGCGGAAAGGCATTTATCCATTGATAGAGTAACATAGAATACGTTTCCGAGATCTTCGCGCAGCCGCGCGGGAATAGATAAGCGCCCCTTTGAGTCCAAAGTGTGCTGGTATTCGCCTGTCACGCCTTTTCCCTCCTTCTCAAAATTTCCGCCGGTACGTTTTGCCCATTATTATTTTATTTTGTGGGAGTTTTCAACATTATATCCCACTTTGTCCCACGCAGTGTACTCATTATAACTTCACATAAAAACGAATGTCAAGAGCAAAAACTGTCGTTTTTTTCAGCAATTTACATCACTTATTGATGTTTACATAATGTTGGCACAAGCCCTTGTATAATTTTATTGTTTACATAAGAAACAATCCCTAGATATAGAAACAGCACCCGAAAAAAATAATTTTTTCGGGCGCTGAATTTTTTAAACAATTTATTCTATTCTTCGGGTAGTTCCTCTGAATCCGAAACGGCGGGGGACTGAACCGAAACAGGACCGCGTGCTCCGGCAAGATTACGGAAGCGGGAGCGGGACTGCCTGACCTCATTCAAGGCAGCTGTAACCGCCTCCTCGGTACGTCTCAATGCGTCGTCAACATACTCGTTGGAGGCGCGGACGAGCTCTCTTGACTTGGCTTCGGAATTCGTAATGATCTCGTTTGCGTGCGCTCGTGCAATACGCGTGATTTCCTGCTCCTCGACAAGACGTCTTGCCTGTTCCTCGGCAGCCTTGCGTATCGCTTCCGCTTCGCGTTTTGCGTTCAGAACAAATTCGTCGCGTGCGGCCAGAAGGCGTTTTGCCTCGGCAAGCTCAATCGGGAGCTGAGCTTTTATCTCATCAAGAAGGCTCAGTACGCTTTCGCGGTTTATCATGCACTTGTCTTTGCCGAGGGGGACGCTCCATGCGTCGGCAACGGTGTTATAAAGAACTTCCAGCAATTCAGTTACTTCGTTTTCCATCTCGTTATCCATATCTTTACCTCCTGTTCAGGCTTTCTTATTGATTTCGTCCGCAACGATTTTCGGAACATAATCGGATAGGTCGGCGCCGTACGCCGCAAGCTGTCTCACTGCCGTGGAGCTCACATAAGTATACTCGAGCTTTGCCGTTATGAAAAAGGTCTCGAGCTGTGGGTTCAGCTTTTTATTGAACACCGCCATGGTAGTCTCGTACTCATAATCGATGTGGTTGCGCAGTCCCTTGATGATGACGGGGTTTTCATATTGCTTTGCGAAATCCGCAAGCAGTTCGATTGAAGAGGTAACTTCAACATTGGGAAATTCGGCAACGACCTTTTTAATGAGATCGACGCGCTCGTCGATATCGAACAGCGGGGCTTTCTCAATGTTCATAACGACGCTCACTATGAGCTTGTCAAAGATACGCGACGCCCGGCTGATGATATCAAGGTGTCCCAAAGTGATCGGGTCGAAAGTTCCGGGATAGATTGCGGTAATCATCTGTGTTCATCCATTCCTTTCGCTGCCGCGGAGAACCTAAGCCTTTCTGCCGCAGACTGTGAGCTTGACCTTTCCGTATTTATATACGCGTCCCGTAAAATACGGCTCGCAAAGCGGAATGACTTCCGTTTCGCTGTCAGTCTCGCAAATAATTATACCACCTTCTGACAATATGTCAAACTGAATAATTTTGCGCATAACCGCATCCATCAGCCCACTTTTATACGGAGGATCGAGAAAAATGACATCATATTTCCCACAGCGGCCCAAAAACGAGACGGCGTCTTCACGCACGGTCTCTCCGGTCAGGCCGCAGTGCTCAAGATTGCTCTTTACAATTCTAATCGCCTCATTCGACTCGTCGACAAAGGTCGTGCTTCTTGCCCCGCGGCTGAGCGCCTCAATTCCGAGCTGTCCCGTTCCCGCAAAAAGGTCGAGAACTCTCCTGCCCTCGATATCGAATTGAACGATATTAAAAATCGATTCCTTCACTTTGTCTGTCGTAGGCCTGATTTCCATGTTTTTCGGCTCGTTCAGTCTGCGTCCGCGCGCTGAGCCTGTAATAACTCTCATCGGTTTTCCTCCGTATCGTCTGTGTCCGCGGCTTCATTTCCGCCGTGGTAATATTCGTAAACAGCTTTTGCCGTGTTTTTAGGCACAACTGCGTTCAGTTCCTCGTACGATGCGCTTTTTATCGCCTTTATGGTTTTAAAGGCTTTTAAAAGCTCGTTACGCCGCGCTTCACCCACGCCGCTAATATCCTCAAGTTTAGAACCTATGGTTGCGCTCCTCAGGCTGCGGTGATATTCGATTGCAAACCTGTGAGTCTCCTCCTGAATGTTTCCAATCAAAGCAAACACCGCAGGATTGCCCGTTATTCCCACTTCCTCGCCGCTGGAATAGATGAGCGCGCGCGTGCGGTGGCGGTCATCCTTGACCATGCCCAGAACGGGCAGAGATATGTTAAGCTCTCTCAGCACATTCTCAGCAATTGAGGCATGCACCGCTCCGCCGTCAATCAGCAGGAGATCCGGGAGCTCCGAAAACTTCTCGTCGTTTTCAAGATAGCGGTTGAATCTTCGTGTCAGTACCTCACGCATGCTGCCGAAATCGTCCTGTGAGGAACGCTCTTTAATTTTGAATTTCCGGTAATCTCTTTTAAGCGGCTTACCTCCGACAAACACCGTCATAGAAGCACCGATACCAAAATCGCCGGTATTTGAAATGTCGAAGGCCTCGATGCGTTTCGGCGGCGCCTCAAGATTAAGCATTTCTGCAAGCCATTCCAACGTTTTCATCTTGCGCTGAACGGCGGTAGTAAACCTGAGACATTCTTCCTTGGCATTTATCATCGCCTTTTCGACCAGAAAACGCTTCTCCCCTCGCTGCGGAAGTTCGATGTATACCCTGTGTCCCGACGCCTCTGTGAGCATTTGCTCAATTTCAGCCGTGTCCTCAGTTCCAAACGGTAGGAGCAGGGTTTTCGGCCACGCACCGCGTATTGAATAATACTGACGCACCAGCTCCGACACAGCTTCGGCGTCTGTTTCCATAGGCTCGTCCATCATTTCGAAGTCCTTGCCGACAAGATTGTCTCCCGTATAGTGCAAAACGGAAAATCAGGACTTGGCTCCGCGGAAGAAACCTACGGCGTCGGTATCCGAGCCGACGGCGCCGATGACTGCCTGTC
>JASDTK010000323.1:0-8750 GCA_041891555.1 Oscillospiraceae bacterium | reverse complement strand
GTTCTGGAGTTCTGTGCCGACAGAAAAAAGCTCGGCGCGAAAACCCTTTTTGCAACGCACTACCACGAGCTTTCCGCGCTTGAAGGGACGCTTGAGGGCGTGCACAATTACAGCATTACCGCAAAAAAGCGGGGAAACGACCTCATCTTCCTTCGCAAAATAGTGCGCGGCGCGGCGGACGACAGCTACGGTATTGAGGTCGCAAAGCTTGCGGGCGTGCCGGATACGGTCATTTCAAAGGCAAAGGGCTATCTTGCGGAGCTTGAGAGCGGAACGCGTGAGCTTTCTGCCGCGTCAGCGCAGCCGATAAGCGATTCCCAGCTCAGTTTTTCGGATTTCGGCTCGAACGAAATAGTCGGAAAGCTGAAAAGTGTTAATCTTGACACACTCACGCCGATTGAGGCGATGAACCTTCTCTATGAGCTCAAAAAAAAGGTGGACGCCTGATGAAAGTTGTGATTACCGGTTTTTTCAACACCATGCCGAAAACCCAAAAGATCGCGGGTCTCGTCTATCTTCCGTTCCATGTTCTGATTCTTCCGCTTTTCCTTGGCATGGCGGCGACCTGGCTGCCCGGCGGGCTGGATGAGCTGACACAAAACATTATCTACTACGTGCTCGGCTTCCTGTTTTGCCTCATTGTGATGTGGAAATACCTCAGAGAAGCCTTTGACATCTTGCTCGATAATCCGATGGTAAGTATTGTGGTTCTGGTTTTCGGCTATTTTATGTATCTTCTGCTCAGTTATCTTTCCGTGGGTGTTCTTCTTATAATATTCGGAGACAAGCTTTCAAACCCAAACAACGACGCAATACAAAGTCTTGCAAACGACAGTCCGCGTGCGGCACTGGGTCTTGCGGTGTTCATTGCGCCGGTCGTCGAGGAGGTCTTGTTCCGCGGCGTGGTTTTCGGTTCTCTGTGCCCCAAGCACCGTACCTGGGCATTTATCGCGTCTATAGGACTTTTTGCGCTGTATCATGTCTGGCAGTATGCTTTAGTCTCAATGGATGCTATGACGCTCATATACATAATCGAGTATATTCCCGCGGGCTACGCCCTCGCATGGACATATGAAAAGACCAACAGTATATGGATTTCTGTTTTCCTGCACATGCTTATTAACATTCTTTCAATGCTCCTTATCGGCCTATAGCGTTCGGGCACGGTCTGCGGACAAAAAAATTAAAAAACCTCAAAATTCTTTGAATTTCGCTTATTATAGTGATATTATGTGAATAGTGATTTATTGCAACGCTTGGGGAGATGTCAAATGCTGCGAAAAGGCTGGCTGAAAGAAGCAATACAGGCGCAAGTTTTTGAAATACGACAATATAACCGTTACGGAAAACGCGATATGATCGCGAGAAACATGGTTGCGCTGAAGCTGATTACTTCTGTGGGACTCACTATTACGTTGCTCGTTTTTGTATTGTCTCGTCTTGGGTTTGAAGACTGGGCCTTTATGTGGCGTTACTGGCTGCTGATTCCCATGTATTCGGTGTTTTTGGCTTTCTCAATAATATATGGAAGGAAGAAGAACAAAGACTATGTCGTTGTTCAGTGGGCGGGTACACTGTTTTCCATCGCGCTGGTTCTTCTGCTGACTGTTATTGAAGTTTTTTATTATCCGAGCAAGCCGGATGAACTGTTCGTTTTTGTGATAGTGCTTTTGCCGCTGTTCTTTGCGAATGAGACATGGGTCATTGCGTCCATTACCTTTTGGGGCGGACTTTTATTCTGTATATTAACATATCATTTCAAGGCTCCGGAGGTCGTACAGCACGATATTTTTTCGGTCAGCTTGAGCATTTTGCTTTCCCTGCTGGTGCTGGGATACCACGCGAGACTTAGGGCAAACGGATTTCTGGTAAAAGAAAAATACAAGACCCTCAGCCGGATGGATCTTCTGACTGAGCTTCTCAATAAGAAAAGTTATGAGCTCTGGTGCCAGAGACTTATAGATGAATGTGAAAACGGAATGCCCTGCTCGCTGGTCATCTTCGATCTGGATAACTTTAAGCAGATAAACGACACCTACGGACATATAATAGGGGACAGGGTGCTCGAAATAGTCGGACAAACACTTTCTGAGACTTTCCAGGCTGACTGTTTTGTCGGGCGAATAGGTGGAGACGAATTCAGCGCTTTCACCTGCTCCCGTAAAAGCAGCGAGCTATTCAGGCGACGGGCCGAGAATGTCATGACGGAGGTCATGGAGCGCGCGATGAAGGAACTGCGGATAGACGTTACGATGAGCATGGGTATTTCGGAAAAAACAAGCGGTACCATAAGCTATATGGAACTGTATTTTGACGCCGACAAGGCGCTGTATGAATTCAAGCGTTCGGTTCGAAGTGAAAAGTATATTGCCGCGTCAAATTAAGTATGATGCTGTAACGAAAGAAATCCCGAAAACGCAGTTGAGCGTTTTCGGGATTTCTTGTTTTTAATTTATCTGTTAGTATGCGACGCCCCAAATACTCATTTTCTTCGCGGGCTTACCGCAGACAGGGCAGACGTCACCGAGATTTTCCTGCACAAGGGGTATGCAGCGGCTGGTTACGCCGGCTCTTTCCTTCATGGCTAGCTCACACTCTACATCGCCGCACCACATGGTCTTCACAAAGCCGCCCTTTGTATCGACTATCTCTTTGACTTCCTCAGGTGATGAGGCGGTAAAGGTGTGCTCGTCCAGATTCTTTTTTGCCTTCGCAAAAAGCCCCGCCTGAATTGCGTCGAGCAGCTCGGGAATTCTTGTTTCAAGCTCGATCAGCGGGACGATTGTCTTTTCGCCGCTGTCACGTCGGGCGCATACGCATTGACCCGCTTCGATATCCTTGGGCCCGATTTCTAATCGGAGGGGAACGCCCTTCATCTCGTACTCGGCAAATTTCCAGCCGGGAGAGTTGTCGGAGAAGTCGCCCTTGACACGAAGCCCTGCGGCTTTGAGCCTTCCTATTAGCTCCTGCGCTTTTTCGACGACGCCCTCCTTATGCTGGGCTATGGGTAGGACAACAACTTGAATGGGAGCGATTCTCGGAGGGAGAACAAGTCCGCTGTTATCGCCGTGCGTCATTATAATGCCGCCGATTGTACGGGTGGAAAGGCCCCATGAGGTCTGATGAGGGGTCGCGGGTTTGTTATCCTTATCGGTGAAAGATATATCAAAGGCTGTTGCGAAACCTGTGCCGAAATAGTGGCTGGTTCCGCTCTGCAGTGCCTTATGGTCATGCATCATGCACTCGATGGTATAAGTGCGCTCCGCTCCCGCAAATTTTTCCTTGTCGGTCTTGCAGCCACGCACGACGGGCATCGCGAGGATATTTTCACAGAGGTCGGCATAGGCCTCAAGCTGCTGCTCAGTTTCCGCAATCGCTTCCTCGGCGGTAGCATGGAGGGTATGCCCCTCCTGCCAGAGAAACTCGCGGTGGCGAAGGAAGGGGCGGGAGGTCTTTTCCCAGCGGAGTACGCTGCACCACTGGTTATACAAAAGCGGTAGGTCGCGCCACGAATGAACGATATTGTGCCAATGGTCGCAGAAAAGCGTTTCGGAGGTGGGGCGTATGCAGAGCTTTTCCTCAAGCTTTTCGGAACCGCCAAGCGTTACCCAGGCACATTCGGGCGCAAAGCCGACAACGTGGTCCTTTTCCTTCTGCAAAAGAGATTCGGGTATCAGCAGCGGCATGGACACGTTCTGATGGCCCGTTTCCTTGAAGCGTCTGTCAAGCTCCGACTGGATATTTTCCCAAATGGCATAACCGTAAGGTCGAAGAATGAACATGCCTTTTACGCTGGTATATTCAATCAGCTCGGCTTTTTTGCACACATCCGTGTACCATTTAGCAAAATCGACCTCCATATCGGTTATCTGTTCGACTTTTTTGTCCGTTGCCATGATTTGTGATCAATCCTTTCGACTTTGTTGAGCTAATCCCCAAAAAACTTTCGTGGACTGCCGGAGCAAACAGGCGGGAGCCCCCCTGCGTCATCCTGTAATTCTAATAAATAAAGTGGGGCTTGTCAAGGGCAACACCGTACAATTCGCGGCAAGCGCCTCAAAAGCCTGTCTGCTTGCAGATTTTTCGCAATATTACACAAAAATGCTCGTGAATACATCCAGTATTCCCTGCGCTTTTTTTTCGTCTTGCAAAAAATCTGCTGGCGCATCCAGACATTTGAAATTGTGCGGTGTTACCCAAGAACAATAGTCGATTTGGCGCCGTATTATGGAGTGACTTTCATAATATCGGAGGCGGAGGCCTGTGAGCGCTTTTGCTAAATTTTATTTTCGGCCCTCCAAGGGCGAAAAGATACACACGGTTGTCACACCGAAAGAGGACCTGAGCTGCGCTGTATGCGGCAAGGTGTCCGACGGAGAACAAAGCATAAAAGGAGCGCTCGTGCTTCTTTTTGAAACCGAGGGGCAGGAAGCGGGGAGACTTCTCGCGTCAAACGTGACGGATGAGGACGGTCAATTTGCTTTCGGCCCGCTTGATGCGGGTGAGCTGTATGTCATAAAAGTCTATAAGGACAGCCTGAAGCTCCGCGAGCTGGAGATCACGGTGTGAGTTTTCCGCTGTGTGAAAAAGGGCGGCAGCTCGTAAGCTACCGTCCTTCCTTCTCATTTGAGTCCGTTTTCGCGCTTCAGAGCGCGTATATCCTGTCCCGCAAAATTCAGGACAAGGTATTCTCCCTCAAGCCGTGAAACTATCTGTGGAGAATAGCGCCTACGCAGCTCGTCCTCCGAAAGGTTCGTTGTGATGATGGTCTTTCCGCTTTTTAAAAGCCGCCCGTTCACAAGAGAATAGAGGGCGCTCTGCGTGAAAATCGTCGTCATTTCTGTTCCGAGGTCATCGAGTATCAGAAGGTCGCAGTCATTATAACGCTTGACACGGGAGGCGCTTTCCTCCGCGCCGTCTCCGCCGCGGTCGAATTTTTGCAGCTCGAAGGCTTCCATAACCGATATCATGGTGTCGTATACAACAGAAAAGCCTTTTTCGGAAACCACTTTGGCAATAGAGGCGGCAAGAAAGGTCTTGCCAAGCCCTGTACCTCCGCGGAAAAGGACATTTGATACCTTTGACGCTATGGAACCAAAGCTGTCGGCATAGTCGCGGCAAAGCTCAAGGACAGTGCGCATGGTCTGATACGCAGAAGCATCGTTTTCGTAATTTATTGACCTGTCGTAATAGTCGAGAATGAAATTCTCAAAGCATTGACCGTCAGTGTTGAGCACACTGCTGAGCTCGCGAACTGTTTCGCTCCTGTACAGGGCGTTCAGACAAGTACAGGGCTTGCCGAGTACATAGCCTGTGTCGCGGCATTCGGGACAGTCGTATATCTCATCTATGTAATCCTCTGGGTAACCGCCGGACTTCAGAAGCTCCGCGCGTTTTCTAAGCAGAACTTCGCACTGTTCTCTTGCGCACTCTACTGCTTTCCTGGCGTCCGAGCCCTTCTTGAGAGCGTCTGAGGCAACCGAGGCCATTAACCGCGTTATTTCGGCTTCCGTATCCATAACCAAGGGAATGCGCGAATAGACCTCCGACCTGCGATTAGCCAGTTCCTCTTCGTTTGCACGTTTCCTGCCGGCGATGATTTCCCTCGCGCGAGCCAAAACTTTGCCATCATATGACATAACTATTATCTCCCTGTTTTAGCCCTTTTTGGACTGGTTAAGCAGCTTCCTCATCAGCTCGGCATCGTCTCGCGGCTTTCCGGCAGTCGAAGTTGTTCTGCTGTCGGGAATAGACAGTCTGCCGTTTTTGACAGGACTGTCGCCCTTCATGACCGCCTCCGCCGTGTGGAGATTTTTTGAGTGCCAGCTCATCAGAATCGAGTCCATGTACTTCCATGTGAGTCCGCCTGTTTTGACAACGGTCTTGTCATAGGCGAGGGCGATGGCTTCAAGATCAAAGCCCATGTCTAGCCAGCTTTCGACATATTTTCGCTCCGTGGAGCTGAAATTGCGCCCATTAATCTGCAGAAGCCGCTTGATATCGCCTGTTACTCCGCTGCGGGCTCTGATGCGCAGAAGATGTTTCTCCGCAAGCTCAAGCGTAAGTATTTCTCGGTTATACCAGGCGTAGGCTTCCTTTTCAATGGCGCGCATGGAGGGAAATTTGCCCGGTCCCTGATGCTCGTGCGTTTCCTCTACGCAGTGGTTTATGAGAAGGAAGATGACCTCCGTCGGGAGCCGGAGATAGTCGTAAATACCGAACAGGATTTTCAAATCCGCGCCTGTCAGCATATGCCCCATTATGCGCTGAGTCTCATCGACGATGGCCTTGAATTCACCGTTTTCTGCGGTGCGTGCGGCTATATCCTCCGACGTATACTCTGGAAGCTCGTCCGCAGGCGGGGGCAGCGTCGACCTTACCTCGCCTGTTTTGAACAGACCAGTTTCGCAGAGCCTTGTCATAGCGTTTTCAATTTCGGTTTTTGTGCGCCTGAGGGAAGAAGCGGCGAGAGCCAAATCGACCGCGCCGCCGTGGCGGAGGGCGTAAAGGTACACCAAAGTAGCCGTTCCGTCGCCGAGACTCAGAAGCTTGTCCGCGTCAACAGTAGGGAGGGCGAGATTCGGTTCGCCGGAAAGTCTGTATTTTTTATCTTCCATATTACCCTCCCGTTCAGTTTAAGTAAGCAATGTATTATAACATTAATTTTAACTTGTAGCAATATATCTATTTATGTTATAATAACCGCAAGCGATTATTATACAGATTTAAATGCATATACCACAACGGCGCTTTGCGCCTGTGGTATAATGCATTCAAAAGCCACCTTGCAAACGCGTGAATTTCATATAATTACTTTTGCGAGCAAATTACTCTCATAATTGGAAGGGGTGAATGCCGAGATGATGAAAGATGTTACTGTCGAAATCGCGGGACGCGAGTATACGCTCAAAACCGATGAGGATCCGGATTACGTCCGCGAGCTTGCAAATCTTGTGACCGTGAAAATTCTGGAGATTAAGAGGGACTCCGGCGCCTCCGCTGTGGACTGCGCGACTATGGCGGCAATGGATATGGGCGACCGCTACCTCAAGGAACAGAAGAAAAAGCAGTCTTCAAAAAAGAAATCGCCCGAGCAGGCGGATACAGAGCCGACGACACTTCTATAATCGCGTCACCCGAAAGGCACAGCTATGTTGGAACTTCTATCACCTGCCGGTTCTCCCGAGGCGGTCGTTGCCGCGGTTCAGAGCGGGGCAGATGCTATCTATATGGGCTTCGGCTTATTCAACGCACGCCGGAGCGCAAAGAATTTTACGGACGAGGAGTTTGAATCTGCCGTCCGCTATTGTCGTATCCGGGGCTGCAAGGTATATGTCACGCTGAACACCCTTGTGAGCGACAGGGAAATACCCGAGGTCCTGAAGCTCGCTCAGAGAGCCTGCGAGCTCGGAGTCGACGCTATACTCGTTCAGGATCTGGGACTCGCACGCGTACTGAAATGCGCGCTTCCCGGGCTGCCGCTTCACGCGAGCACGCAGATGAGCATCCATAACCTTGCGGGAGTCGAGGCGGCCGCCGAAATGGGCGTTACACGCGCTGTTCTGGCAAGGGAGCTGAGTCTTTCGCAGATTGCTCTTATAGCCGAAAAAGCGCCAATTGAGGTGGAGGTTTTCGTGCACGGCGCACTTTGCTTCTGTCATTCCGGACAGTGCTATATGAGCTCAATCATAGGCAGACGCAGCGGGAACCGCGGCGCCTGCGCCCAGCCTTGCAGGCTTCAGTACAGCCTCGGCGGCAGAATGGACAACTACCCCCTGAGCCTGAAGGACAACTGTCTCGTTTCGTATCTTAAAGAGCTCGAAAGAGCGGGCGTGGCCTGCGTAAAAATCGAAGGCCGTATGAAGCGCCCAGAGTATTCTGCTATAGTGACGGGTATATATTCCCGAGCGATTCACGAGGGGTTGGAACCGACGGATACCGAGATGCAGCAGCTCGAGCTTGCATTTTCACGTCAAGGCTTCACGGACGGATACCTCAATGGAACGAAGGATGCTTCAATGTTCGGCGTCCGCGAGGAAATGGATAGGGACGCAAACAAGCTCTTTTCCGCGGCGCGCAAGGAATACGGCGCTTCGGAAGCCCGCCGCGTGCCGGTTAAGTTTTTCGCTCTTATTAAGGATGGAAAACCTTCCAAATTCGCTGTCGAGGATAAAGACGGCCACAAGGTTTTAAGGGATGGGCCGGTTCCGCAAAAAGCTGAAAATCAGGCCGTTTCCAGACAGGTGATTCATGACCAGTTCTACAAAACGGGCGGAACGCCCTATTTTTGCTACGATGTTGAGACGGTGCTGGATGAAGGCCTGTTCCTTCCCGTGTCAATGCTCAACGAAACCCGCCGTTTTCTTCTGGACGAGCTCACCGAGCACAGGAAAAAGCCTCCCGTGAGAAAAGCGGGAAAAACACCGAAAACACCGCCGGATGTAAAGGTTCTCGGCGGTCCGAAGATGATTTTTCAGGTCGGCTGCGTGGAGCAGCTCACAGAAAAGCTTGCCGAGGAGAAACCGGACTTTATCTATGTACCGCTCGCGATACTAGCGGAAAACCCCGAAAAAGTCATACCCTTTGCCGAAAACGGAGCTGTGCCCGTAGCCGTACTGCCGCGTATTATTACCGATACGGAAGCGCCGGGAATTATGGAGCAGCTGCGCAAAGTTAAGCTTATGGGCGTAACTCAGGCGCTTATCGGGAACATGGGGCACATTAAGTACGTCAGACTTGCGTCGCTGGAC
>JASDTK010000322.1:6145-8783 GCA_041891555.1 Oscillospiraceae bacterium | reverse complement strand
CTATAGCTAAGTGACTCTTTTTTAAGCTGCGGAAGAGTTTTCACTCCCCACCAGGCGTCATATTTGTCGGGCCATTCGGTAAAAGTGTACCACTCGTAATATGGCGACTGCTTGTTGCGATATGCGCCGCCCTCGCCGTAGCTGCCATATTTGTTGAAATAAACGGAGTCGGAGCCTGTGTGATTAAACACTCCGTCACAGATGACGCGGATGCCTAGTTTTCCGGCTTCCGAGCAAAGATTTCGGAATGTTTCTTCGTCACCGAAGGACGGGTCAATTTTTAAATAGTCCGCTGTGTCATACTTGTGATTAGACGCCGCCTCAAAAATCGGACTTAGATAGACGCAGTTGATGCCGAGCTCATGCAGATAGGGGAGTTTTTCGATAACACCGGCCAGATTTCCTCCGAAAAAGTCGTTGTTTCTGATTTTGCCGCTTTCATCCGGCTTATAATAAGGAATGCCGCCCCAGTCATTTCGCAGTATCGCACCGCTCTTCTGTGCTCGCTCGCCAGCTTTTTTAAAGCGGTCGACAAAAATATGATAAAAAGCCCCTCCCTTTATCCAATCGGGTGTGCTATAATCAGATAAATAGACGGTTTGCTGCCACGAACGTGGTTCTCCGTCGGCAAAGCTGGCGCCGTTTTCCTTTTTTTCGATCACACGCTCAGCACCGTCAATTACTGCAATAAAATGGTACCAGTAGAGCCCATTATTCTCAAAAGTAACGCTGCCTTCAAAACGTGTGCAGCCCCGTTCGGTCCACACGGGCGCAAGCTCAAATTCGCTTAAATGCCCGTCGGCATCATATATTAAAGCAAGCTTCAGTGCTGAGACGTTCAGCCTCTCCGCAGTCCGAATACCGAATCTGACGGTGGTTCCGGCGGTTATCGCGCCGAACGGCAGCTTGTCAAGCTCGCTTTTTGAATCAAAAAGGATTTCGTTCATGGGTTCCTCCGAAACATCGGGATTGAAATAATTGCTCCGATTATATATGAAAATCTGCTAATTGGCAAGATTACAACGAATACAACAAAAATCGAACAGGAGTGAATGTAATGACAAGAGAAGAAATACTAAGAATGTGCGACCATACGGTGCTCCGTACCGATGCGCCGTTCACCGAAATAGCGGAAAATTGCCGTCTTGCGATGAAATATAACTGCGCATCGATGTGCCTTGCGCCAGCGAACGTTTACGAGGCAAAAAAGCTCTGTGGCGACAAGCTGAAGATATGCACTGTCATTGGTTTTCCGAACGTATATAACGACACTGCTACAAAGGTTTTCGAGGCAAAGCACATGATTGAGGAGGGCGCGGACGAAATTGACGCTGTCATAAACATCGGCTGGGCCGTCAGCGGAATGTACGGCGCCGTTGAAGAAGAGTTAATCCAGCTTCGTAAAGCAACAGAAGGCTCTATTCTGAAAATCATTGTCGAGACCTGTAAGCTCTCTGAACCGACGCTGCGTGAAATATGCAAGGTCGTGTCACGCTCCGGTGCGGATTTCATAAAGACCTCGACAGGCTTTGCCGAAAGAGGCGCAACGGTACGGGATATTGAAATTATGCATGAAACCTGTGCTCCGCAAACTAAGATTAAGGCCGCAGGCGGTATATCAAATTTTGAGGATGCGGAGAATCTGGTAGCCGCCGGAGCCAACAGGCTCGGAACTAGCAGACTTGTAAAGCTGATGCTGGATAATGGAAAAGATACAAAAAACAGCTTGACATATTAGGAATTAGCTGTTAATATAGTTAAGTTAGAACAAAGTAGGTTCGGTCGGTATCCGTCCTCACCCTGCCACACTGGTGCGCAGCGGTCAATAAAACCATGTTAGGCCAAAAGGCTTACTATGTGTATTTTATGCGGGTGCCAAGGCATCCGCATTTGCTTTTATGGGGTTTGCCCCGCAGTTTAGCTTGGAGGTGTTTGAACATAGCAAACTTGGCTCATCAGATCAATGAGGAAATTCTCGACAAGGAAGTTCGTCTTATAAGCGATACGGGTGAACAGCTCGGTATTATGTCCGCTCAGGCGGCATTGGATATCGCGACGCAGAAGGATCTCGACTTGGTTAAGATTTCTCCCACCGCAAATCCGCCTGTATGCAAAATTATGGATTACGGAAAATTCCGCTTTGAACAGGCAAAGAGGGATAAGGAAGCAAAGAAAAACCAGCACATAGTGGAGGTCAAAGAAATTCGTATGTCGCCTGGTATCGGGGAAAACGACTTTAACGTGAAGTTGAAGAGTACTCAGAAGTTTATTATCGACGGTGACCGTGTAAAAGTTTCCGTTCGTTTCAAAGGCAGGCAAATGGCTCACACAGAACTGGGCGAGGCTCTGCTGAAGGAATTTGCGGGGAAATGCGCCGAATATGCCGTACTTGATAAAGAACCGAAGCTCGAAGGGCGGAGCATGTCTATGTTTTTATCACCCAAACAATCATCTAACAACAAATAATCATTTCAAAGGAGTAAACCGTTATGCCTAAGCTCAAAACACACAGCGGCGCTAAGAAGA
The DNA here is from genome assembly GCA_041891555.1 of Oscillospiraceae bacterium. Taxonomy (GTDB): domain Bacteria; phylum Bacillota; class Clostridia; order Oscillospirales; family Oscillospiraceae; genus UBA2658. The sequence goes on along the minus strand of JASDTK010000322.1, from coordinate 6,257 downwards.
GATTTAATCTCACAAAAACCGGCAAGGTAAAACGCGCCCATGCTTACAAATCCCATCTTCTCAACGGTCATGGCAAGACTATTTATATTATAATAATTTGTCTGGTGTTTTT
>JASDTK010000322.1:2986-6135 GCA_041891555.1 Oscillospiraceae bacterium | reverse complement strand
TCGCCAGGGGACCTTTGCTGATGTCACCAACGAGTCTGCGATTAAGCGCATGATTCCTTACAAATAAGGAGGAACTTGAATTATGGCTAGAATTAAAGGCGCGATGATGACGCGCAAGAGAAGAAATAAGGTCCTCGGCATGGCCAAGGGCTATTGGGGCGCTAAGTCCACCCACTATAAAATGGCTAATCAGGCCGTTATGAAGTCCCTCACTTATGCATATATCGGACGCAAGCAGAAGAAAAGAGATTTCCGTCAGCTGTGGATTACCCGTATTAGCGCGGCCTGCAAAATGAACGGCATGAATTATTCCACATTCATGCACGGACTTAAGCTCGCGGGTATAGATATGAACCGCAAGATGCTTTCCGAAGTAGCGATTCATGAGCCCGAGGCATTTACCGCTCTCACAGAAAAGGCAAAGTCCGCTCTGAAAGCATAAAAAAAATTCTCATATAATGTTTTAGCGGACAGCTTTACAGCTGTCCGCTTTTATGTTACCTTTTTAGTATTAATGAGGTGCTATAATGATAGAATTGACAACAGGTGAACTCAAAGGCTCCGCGAAAGCTCTAAAAGCCGGAGAGCGAGTTTTAATATCGGGAACTGTCTATACGGCAAGGGATGCGGCTCACAAACGTATTTTTGAGCTTCTGGACAGAGGAGAGACCCTGCCCTTTGACTTAGCCGGTGCAGTGATATATTATACAGGACCGACGCCCGCGTTTGGCGGCAAGCCTGTTGGCTCCTGCGGACCTACAACGTCAATTAGGATGGATGCCTTCACACCGCGCCTTCTCGATTTGGGTCTTGCGGGTATTATAGGAAAGGGCGAACGCGGCGAAGCAGTATGTGAAGCATTGGTTCGAAACAATGCCGTCTATTTCTGCGCTGTGGGAGGCGCCGGTGCCTTGATGGCAAGCCATGTTATAAGTGCCGAGGAGCTTGCGTTTCATGAGCTCGGATGCGAGTCAGTCAAAAGACTGGTTGTGGACAGACTTCCGGTTACGGTCTGTATTGACTCCATCGGAGGCAACATATTTAAAGATGCAAAGCGCAAATATTCGGGGCAAATATAAGACTGTTTTTTTGAAAGGTACATCAATATGAAAAATGCCGCAGCCGGAGTCATTTATGCAATTGCAGTTCTGCTGTTTACGACTGCGCTGGGGCTTTCCGTAATACATTTGACGGGTTTTCCGTACTCGTTAGATGTCGACTATTTGAAAATTCCCGAAATGGCAGGAATCCCCAGAGATGAAGTTCTGCAAAATTACGACGCGATAATGGATTATCTTTCGCCGTTTTCCGATAGTGATTTCAGCCTTCCTACTTTGAGCTATACGAAGCAGGCAAGCGGCCATTTTGCCGACTGCAAATTCCTGTTCAATGTTCTCTACATTCTGGGCGGCCTTTCGGCCTTTATCTTAATATTGATATCCGGAACAAGGATGATTTCAAAAGGCTCATTGAAAATCTCCGGTGCGCTTACAATGGCGATTCCGGCTTTTATCGGAGCCGCGCTCGCTATTGATTTTGACAGAGCTTTTGATTTGTTCCATAAAATATTTTTTGAAGGGGCCTCCTGGATTTTTAATCCGGCTACGGATGGCTTCATACGGATAATGCCAAGCACATTTTTCATGCACTGTGCAGTTTTCATAGCGCTGTTCTGGCTGTCGGGAGCAATTGTACAGCTTGTCGCCGGATATTCGAATAATAGATCGCGCAGATTCTAGCTTCTGCGCGTTTATTTTTGCGGGAACATATGGCATTAATTGCCGTCAAACATCGGGGAAGGAGGTAATGCCTCTTGAGAAAGTTCGCGGCTATGACAGGAGTATACGCTCTGTCTCACCTTATTGTCGATTTTTCCTGCGCATACCTGATTTTCAGCAGAGTCCACGGTGCGGAAAAGTGGCTGCTCTGCCTGATAATATATAACTTCTTCGCATTTGCGCTTCAGATGCCGCTGGGTATTATTGCTGACAAAGCTGGTAAAAACAGAGCCTTCGCAGCTCTGGGCACTCTGCTTATCGCGGTGTCGCCGGCACTTAGCTTTTCACCGCTGCTGCTCTGCTCAGTCGCCGGACTGGGAAACGCGTTTTTCCATATCGGCGCCGGAAGAGATGTTCTTCAGGGAAGAGGAAAGGAATTTTCGGCGCTCGGAATTTTTGTGTCGCCCGGAGCTATGGGCTTGTATCTGGGAACTCTCTGCGGAAAGAGTGGAACCCTGCCTCTCGCGGCGGTCACATGCGTATTGGCGGCAGTCTCCGCGCTTATATGGTTTTATATACCGCGCCTTAGCAAAAAGCATGAAGCTTATGTGCCGATGATTAACGGAAAAGCATCTGTCAGCGGAAGTATCCTGTTTATACTGATATGCCTTTTCATTGTGGTATGCCTGCGTTCCTATGTGGGGTCCACACTTTCGTTTCCGTGGAAAGGCGAGGGACATTTTGCACTCTATCTAGTTATAGCTGTCGTCTGCGGCAAGGCCTTAGGAGGTGTTTTTGCGGATCGTTTCGGGGCTATGATTACATCCTTCGTGTCGCTTTTATCAAGCGCTCTGCTCCTCCTTTTTTTCAGAACGCCGCTGTGCGGAATACTCGCAATCTTTCTCTTCAACATGACAATGCCGATAACACTCGGCACGGTTGCCAGAAAAATGCCTGAACGCTTGGGATTCGGCTTCGGACTCTTGACCTTCGGATTGTTTATCGGAATTATTCCTGCTTTTCTGTCCGTACAGAGTTATCTGGCGCTTCCTTACGGTTATACGGCGGTCTGCGTAATATCGGCGGGGCTTTTGTACTACGGACTGAAGGAACCTCGAAAGGAACTAGAGAAGAATGGGGCTTGATTTCGTCCGGACTCTTTTAATATCTCTGGGGCTGACTATAGTTCTTGAGCTTATCTTTGCTTACTCTTTTAAAATTCGGGGAAAAAGTGAGCTCATCTTGGTTGTCGTTGTAAACGTGATTACAAATCCCGCCGTCGTACTGCTTAACAATTTGCTGCAAAGACGAACTGAGCTGCCGCGAGTGACGGTTGTACTCATCCTTGAAGCAGCGGCGGTGCTGGTCGAGGGCCTGTACTATAAGCGATATGCCAAAACCATAAAAAAACCGCTGCTCTTTTCTCTCGGC
>JASDTK010000322.1:0-2976 GCA_041891555.1 Oscillospiraceae bacterium | reverse complement strand
TAATTTCAAAGGAGAATCATTATGAAAAGGAAAAGGTATTGCAGAACAGTCACAATGATAATAACCTGCATTATACTGGTATCTCTTGCCGGCGCTTATGCTCTTGCGGATGCCATCTGGGAACCGAACGACGACTTTTACAGGGCTCATTTCGATGATTGCACCTATGTGAACCGCCAATATTACTCAAACGGTGAAACAGGCTACATGGAGTTTTTTACCGCGCCGGGCGGTACAAGCCTCGGCTTTGCGGATAACGGCAAGCTTTTTAACGTACAGTTCAGCTACAAGCTCGGCGATGAAGTCTGGGGCGTAGCCACATACTCCAAAGACGGAGAGAAGCTTGTTCCCGTAAGCGACGGAGATGAAAAATGCGGTTGGTTCAAGCTGAGCGACGCTGAGCTTAAGTATGACTACCAGAGCTTTGATGAAGCTCACAACACGGAGTATAAACCCTATGAAGGCGACCGTTCAGAGTTTAAGGATGTTCAGAGCGTAGTGGTGTGGACGTTCCCTAACTCAGGTGAATCAAACGGAACGTTGGATAAGGTTGACGAAAATTTCGAAGTGCAGTCCGTATACACGGATATTGACGGAGTGCAGTGGGGTTTTGTCAATTATTATTACGGAATGAAAAATTTCTGGGTCTGCTTGTCCAATCCGACAGATGCGAGCATAGCAGCGAAGGATGTGCCTGTGCCTGAATTCCACACACCATCGCCCGACTCCAAGCCAACGCAGTCCGGCAATGACCTGACAACGGTAATCGTCATCTGCGTAGCCGCGGCGATACTCTGCACTGCTGTGCTGTTTGCTGCACTTAACAGGAAAAAGCGCGATAAGGCTGAGAAAAAATGAGTATTGCTGCTCATCTGAAGCGTGTATAGAACCTGATTGTTTCTTAAAAGAAAAAATGAATACACAAAACATATGATGTCAATCTGCATTATGCGATTAGCTAATAATTCAGTTTATTTAACATATTGAGCAAATGCGCCTATAATGCTTGCAAAGATGACGATTGGAGCGTATAATAATTTCATACAGTCACAAATGGATGGTGTTTTATGAAGGAATTATCAACGATGGCGAGAGAAGTCAGAGCCTCAACAACCTTGGCGGTGGATGCTCTCGCAAAGCAGATGCAGGCAGACGGGATCGACGTAGTAGGTTTCGGAACAGGCGAACCGGATTTTGATACTCCGGATAATATAAAAGCTGCGGGAATCAAAGCAATAACGGAAGGAAAATCAAAATATACGCCCGCCGCGGGACTCGTCAATTTGCGCAAGGCAATATCAGCGAGAATGAAGATAGACCTTAATCTTGACTACGAATTTTCTCAGATCGTTGTCGCGAGCGGAGCAAAACACAGCGTTTATATGGCTCTTGTAGCTCTCCTGAACCCTGGCGACGAGGTTCTTCTCCCGGCTCCGGAGTGGGTTAGCTACTTTGAAATGATACATCTCGCGGGCGGACGTCCGGTGATAATTGAAGCGGGAGAGAGTAAGAATTTTAAAATAACGCCCGATCAGCTTGAGGGCGCAATGAGCAAGAGCACAAAGGCGCTGATTCTCAACAACCCCTCAAATCCGACGGGTATGCTCTATACACGCAGGGAGCTTGAAGATATTGCCGAGGTCTGCAAAAAATACGACATCTATATAATCGCGGACGAAATTTACTGCGGGCTTGTTTACGACGATAAGGAATTTGTCAGCGTCGCATCGCTTTCGCAAGATGCTTATGACCGCACGATACTCATAAACGGCGTATCGAAGTCCTACGCAATGACCGGATGGCGTATCGGATACGCTGCCGCCGGCCCTCAGATTGCAAAGGTAATGGCAAACTGCCTCAGTCATTCGACTGGTGCGCCGGGAACAATGAACCAGATTGCGGCAATCGAAGCCCTTACGGGACCGCAGGACGGCATAGAAGCCATGCGCAAGGTCTTTGAAGTCCGGCGCAATTACATTGTAAAACGTATGAATGAAATTGCCGGGGTTAGCTGCATCGTTCCGGACGGCGCTTTCTATGTTATGATGAATATAGCGGAGCTTATCGGGAAGACGCTGGGCGGAAAGCTCATCGAAAACGACGATGATTTCGCTGTCGCGTTTTTGGAAAAAGGGCGTGTCGCTGTCGTTCCCTGCTCCGGTTTCGGTGCGCCGGGGTTCGTCCGCTGGACCTACGCCGCGTCGATGGAAAATATCCGCGAAGGACTCAACAGGCTTGAAGCGTTTCTCCATGCTGAATAATAAAACCGTATATCGGTTTTGACAATCTATACGCCGAACAAAGCTATTGCTTTGTCCGGCGTAAACTAATATAATTATCAAAGACATTCCGGAAAGGATGATAAAGTTCTCATGAATAATACCTATGAAAGCCCGCTTTGCTCGCGATATGCCTCAGACGAAATGCAGTATATCTTTTCGCCCGACAAGAAATTCAAAACCTGGCACAGGCTTTGGATTGCTTTGGCGAGGGCAGAGATGCAGCTTGGTCTGCCTGTCACACAGGAACAGATAGATGAAATGGAAGCTCACGCGGACGAAATTGATTATAAATATGCCGGCGAAATGGAAAAGAAGCTCCGCCACGACGTAATGGCGCACGTCCACGCCTTTGGCAGGCAGTGCCCGAAGGCAATGCCGATTATCCATCTTGGCGCGACAAGCTGCTATGTGGGTGACAACACGGATATTATTATAATGCGCGAGGGGCTTGAGCTCATAAAAAGCCAGCTTGTCAATGTAATATACCGTCTTTCAGCCTTTGCGGAAAAGTATAAAGATTTGCCTACGCTCGGCTTTACGCATTTTCAGCCGGCGCAGCTGACAACCGTCGGAAAGCGTGCGACACTATGGATAAACGATCTTTTGCTCGACTTTGACGAGGTTGAATACCGTATCAGGTCTCTCAAGCTACTGGGGTCGAAAGGTACGACAGGAACTCAGGCAAGCTTTCTGG
>JASDTK010000321.1:0-8792 GCA_041891555.1 Oscillospiraceae bacterium | reverse complement strand
CTGCGAGATGTGTATAAGAGACAGATTTCTTCCCGACCTGCCAAACTACGCAATCGGCTTGATAATAATCGGTATTTCACCTTGCATCGCTATGGTCATTCTGTGGAATTCGCTGGGTGAGGGCGACAATGAGTACTGCGCGGCACTGGTTGCCTTAAACTCCATATTTCAGATTTTGTTCTATTCCGTCTATATTTACTTTTTCGTGACAGTCCTGCCGAAGTGGCTGGGTCTGTCCTGGGGCGGTCAGGTGGTGGACATATCAATCTGGGATGTGGCCAAGAGCGTGCTTATCTATCTGGGGATTCCTTTTGCGGGCGGAATTATAACGCGCTTTGCTCTGCTCAAAATCAAGAGCCGCGAGTGGTACGAAAAAGTATTTGTTCCCAAAATTTCACCCGTTGCTTTGATTGCGCTTTTATACACCATTGTTGTTATGTTCGTGCTGAAGGGAAAGTATATCGTAGAACTTCCGCTTATAGTAGTTAGAATTGCCATTCCGCTTTTAGTCTATTTTGCGGTCATGTTCCTGGAGACCTTCTATTTTTCATATAAGATGAAAATTAAATATAGTCAGGCGGCAACGCTTTCGTTTACTGCTGCGAGCAATAACTTTGAACTGGCTATTGCCGTATCCGTAGCTGTATTCGGCATCTCCTCCGATCAGGCGTTCGCGGCTGTTATTGGTCCGCTGATTGAGGTGCCGATTATGATTTCACTTGTCAATCTGGCCCTGCACTTTAAGAGAAAATATTTCAACAAGGCAAAGCAATAAGTAGGCTTTTGCTTCTTTATTAAGGGAAAGATTATGAAAAACACAAAACTCAAGGTGGCCTTCATCTGCGTACACAACTCCTGCCGTTCTCAAATAGCCGAGGCTCTCGGAAAACATCTTGCCGACGATGCGTTTGAAAGCTATTCCGCGGGAACGGAGACGAGGCCGCAGATTAATCAGGACGCTGTGAGGCTTATTAAGCGGCTTTACGGCATTGACATGGAGAGCACCCAGCGTCCCAAGCCGCTCTCCGATATTCCTCCGGTCGATATAGTGATAACGATGGGCTGCAATGTCGCGTGCCCGTATCTGCCCTGTAAATACAGGGAGGACTGGAAACTCGAAGACCCGACGGGTAAATCAGACGAGGAATTTGTAAAAACCATTAAGCTTATAGATAAAAAGATACTTGAACTGAAGCGAAGGATAGAAATAGGCGAGCTGACATTTTGAACAGAAAACGGGGATACGGTAACTTACCGCATCCCCGTTTTTTTAGATTATCCCGACGTTTACAATCTGAAAGCCGTAACCGGAGGTCATACGGAGCGCCGCACTCCCGCAGGCTTTGCAGACGTATTCGGGGTCGAGCGCTTCATAGGTCGTTTCCTCCCCGCATTTGCGGCAGACGAAAACCGCGGGGTCGGGCTCAATTATTATCTGAGCGCCCTTTGCTATCGTATTCTCCGATATGACATCGAAAAACGACTGAACATATTCGGGCATGATACCGGACATCAGACCAATTTTCAAAGTGATCCTAGTCACTTTCTTGCCGCCGTTTTGCTCGGCGACGCGAAGAGCCATGTCAAGCACGTCAACCATTATGCCAAGCTCATGCATCTCAGCCGTTGAGCTGTGCCTTCAGAGCCTTGATATCCAGAGGAGCCAAAACGCTGGCGTCAACGAGTTCAAGAGAAATGGCATTCTTCTTGCAGACACTGAGGCAGCCCTCACAGCCGCGGCAGAGATCCTCGTTGACCTGAACATGATTATTGGCATCTCTGTAGATCGCAAGGAAGTTGCACTTTTTTTCGCAGAGGCCGCAGTTGACGCACTTGTCCATGTCAATCTTCGCTATGTATCCGCTGCCCGCCATCATCGGAGCGGTGAGGTAGTTCTGGGAAAGGAGAGCGGTGCAGCAGCACGGGCAGCAGTTGCAGATGCTGTACAGACGGCCGGCGGCGACGTCTTTAAAGAATGCCGCGTGGACATTGCCTCTTTCGTGGCACTCGCGCAAAGTTTTGAGAGCCTCTTCCTGGGTTACAAGATGGCCGTTCAAGTATCTGTCACGGTCAAGGCACCACGAAACCCAAGGCTCACCAATGACTATGCAGACATCGCGGGGAGTGCAGCCCTTTTCGCCCCTGACCGTGCGGCATACGCAGTCGATTACGGCGATACGGTCTGCAGCCTCAATTATAGCGCTTTTGGCAACTTCATAGGGCATTATGGTCTTGGGCAGCTCGCCAAGATTCAAATCTTCGGTGAGAGTGACAATCTGCTCCGCATCCTCAAGACGCAGAACCTTTGCGTGGTAGGTGTTGGTCATGAGAGAGCCGACATTTCTGTTGCACTCATTAACGCCGGTTTTGACCAGCTCGTCAACGATGTCAAATTCGATGCCCCGGGGCTTTATAAGGACATCAGGCTCAGGAAGATAATTGTTGAACGATTCCCTCATGTAGTAAACATAGAGAGGAATGTAAGCAAAATAAAGCTGGGCGTGCATAAGCTGAGCAAAGCCCTCTTCTGTGCGGGGAAAAGCTTTTGCCAGCGCGCGCTGAGACTTCTTTCTGGCTTCGGGATCCGGGTTGTACATAACTAAACTCCTTAAATTTCTCCAATATTTATGCTGCCTGGGAGCACCCACTAACTCCCATAAATTTACAAACTTAGTACAGTCATTTCGTACAAGTTGAAATTCCATTTTTGTACTATATTTTATGCAAATAATTATAAATCATAGCAATATAAAAAGCAAGCACCAAACATTTAATTTAAATGGTGTCGAAAGGATGCAAGTAACCCGACTTTTGCGTGAAACAAAGTGAGACGGTCAAGACACAAAACGTGTGGAAAGTGTCTCAAACTATTTCTGACACATCCCGACCATACAGGTGTGCTCTCCAGAATGACAAATGTAGTCTAAATAAGGGAGCTCATCGCTTGTAAATAATGCAAATAATATCCAGAATTTATTATAGAGAATTAACAAAAGCGAAGCTGGCATATTGCATTGGCACAGTGTTTGCTTGTATAATGCAATAGTGGGTTCATAGTCTGCGAACTGTGAGCGCTATACTACTTTATCTAACAATAGGAAGGGACAAGAATTATGGAATTTACTAAGGTTAAGTATTCAGTAGACGAGAGAGTCGCAATCATCTCCATGGACAACCCCGCAAACATGAACGCATTTGATGAGGTTATGATCGACGATCTGGTTGCCGCTATCGGCATGGCAGACAACGACGCGAACGTCAAGGCTATTCTCATCAACAGCACCAACACAAACGCTTTCTCTGCTGGCGGCGATGTAAAGGCTATGTATGACGGCCTGATGAACAACTCCAAGGAAGTGTTCATTGCTGAGTTCGGCAAATCCATTGCAAAGATGGCAAATGTCACCAAGGCTATCCTCACGAGCCCCAAGCCCGTTGTCGGCGCTGTTCAGGGCGCTTGCGCCGGTGCCGGCATCGGTGTCGCTCTTGCCTGCGACTACACAATGGCCACTCAGGCTTCCGTTTTCATGACCGCTTTCTCCAAGCTCGGCCTTGTCCCTGATGCGGGCGGCATTTATCTTCTCACCCGCGCTGTCGGCCTCAAGAAGGCTACTGAGCTTGCTATGGACGGCGGCCAGATGGTCTTTGCGGACGATGCCAAGGCTCTCGGCATGATCAACGAAGTCATCGAAGACGACGACGCATTTGCAGAAGCAACACTTAAAAAGGCAAAGAAGTTCACATATGGTCCTTCCGCTTCCTACAAGTACATTAAAGAGCTGGTATGGGAATCTGAATTCAACGGCTTTGACGCTTATGTTAAAAGAGAAGTTGACGCGCAGATGGCTTGCGGCGCAACTGACGACTTCAAGGAAGGCGTTGGCGGCTTCGTAGAGAAGAGAAGAGCAAGCTTTAAATAAAACCTGAAATCAGCAGATGCTGCCGGATTGCGGTTTTCACCGCTTCGGCGCACGGCATGGGCCCCGCTAACACTTTGCGGGGCTCCCGCGTCAAAGCACTCGTTTTCAAAAGTTACTAAGTAAATCCCGCACGGGACGGTTGTGTGTCCCGCGCTGAGTTTAATAGAAAGCAAAAGGAGAGAAGCTATCTCATGAGTAAAAACATTAACAAAGCCGTCGTTATTGGCGCCGGTGTCATGGGTGCATCAATAGCCGGCCTGCTGGCAAGCGTCGGCGTGCAGGTGACGATGCTGGACATCGTTCCTCCCAAGGGCCTCACCGAGGAGGAGATTGCAAAGGGTCTCACTGAGCAGAGCAAAGAATTCCGTAACCGCTTTGGTCTCAACGGTCTTGCTAACGTCAAGAACCCCAAGAACAACATGCTCTATTCAAAAGCTGCAATTCAGAACATCAGAATCGGCAACACGACAGACAATCTGGACTACATCAGGGATGCCGACTGGATTGTCGAGGCAGCTTCCGAAAACATCGCTGTTAAGCAGAGCGTTTTTAAGCAGATCGAGCCGTATCGCAAGGCGGATGCTATTGTATCCTCCAACACCTCCGGCGTCAGCGTACACAAGATCATTGATGGCCTGAGCGATGATCTGAAGAAGTACTTCATGGGCACACACTTCTTCAATCCTCCCCGCTGGATGGCTCTGTTCGAAATGATCGCCACCAAGTGGACCGATATGGATGCATATGCACGTATGCAGGACTTCGCTGAGAACACCCTCGGCAAGGTCGTTGTCAACGCTAAGGACACCCCGAACTTCGTCGGCAACCGTATCGGCGTTTTCGCGGCAGTTCTCGCACTGAATCTTTCTCAGAAATACGAATATGACATCCCGACTCTTGACGCTCTGACAGGACCCATCATGGCTCACACTAAGACCGCGACCTGCAAGACCTGCGATATGGTCGGTCTGGATATTCTGTGCCATGTTGCTGACAACGTCCTTGAGGTTTCCACCAACGAGCGCGAGAAGGTCGAATATGATCCTCCCAAGTTCGTCAAAGACATGGTTGCCGACGGTCTGCTGGGCGACAAGGTTAAGAAGGGCTTCTACAAGAAGGAAGTCATCGACGGCAAGAAGGTCGTTCTCTGCTATGACTTTGCAACAAAGACTTACATCAACAAAAAGGCTGACGAGCTTCCCGCAGTCGAGGCTGCCAAGGAATCCGACAACAAGTATGCATACATGACCTTTGGCGATGCCAAAGAGCAGAAGTTTACATATGACTTCAACAAGGGACTGCTCCTTTATGCAGCACGTCTTGTTCCCGAAATCGCTGACGATTTCAGAGAAATCGACAGAGCTCTTACCGCGGGCTTCAACTGGACCTACGGCGTATTCCAGCTGTGGGACAAGATCGGCGTAAGACGTTCCGTCGAAGCATGGCAGGCAGACGGCGAAGAGATCCCGAAGTGGGTTCTCGATATGCTCGCCTCCGGCAAAGAGAAGTTCTATGACGGCGCTGTCACCACCAGCAAGTACCTGACCCTTAAGGGAACCACCGAAGTTGCAGGAAACGAAGCTGCTTCCATCCGCGACATTGGCGACGGCGTTCTCTGCCTCGAGTTCCATTCTCAGGCCAACGCAATCAGCGAAGCAGTCGGCGATATGATTCTCAAGGCGTCCGACATGCTCAAGGGCGACGATTGGATGGGTATGGTTGTCGGCAACGAAGGCAAGAACTTCTGCGTGGGCGCAGACCTTGTCACAATCGTAAACCTTGCTCAGGACAAGGAATTCGATAAGCTCAACGACCTCATCATAGGCCTCCAGGAAGGCACGAAGGCTCTTAAGTTTGCCAATCGTCCCGTTGTATCCGCTCCGTTTGGTCAGACCCTCGGCGGCGGCTGCGAAGTCACCATCCACTGCCCGGCCTGCGTACCGGTAACCGATACCTTCATGGGCCTCGTCGAAGTCGGCGTCGGCCTCATCCCCGCGGGCGGCGGCTGCACAGAAATGCTCATCCGTATGATGGATCGCTGCTACAACGATCAGAAGAAGTCCCGCTACGATGCCATTAAGGCTCTGTGGCAGTATATTATGACCGGCAAGGTCAATGTCGGTGCTGACGCAGCCATCGATGCAGGCTACCTCTCCAAGGGCACCTACGTTGAGCGCAACAAGGCAAAGCAGCTCCAGTCCGCCAAGGAAATGGTCCTCTGGATGGCAGCGCACAACTATCGTCCGGCAGCCGATCCCACCATCAAGGTCGCAGGCGACTACGGCTACGGCGCAATCGCATACGATATGCTGATGATGAAGAACGGTCATTTCGGCTCTGAATATGACATCCACATCGGCGAGAAGATAGCTCATGTTATCACCGGCGGCGATCTGCCTTACGGCGCGGAAGTTCCCGCTCAGCAGATCCGTGATCTCGAGCGCGAAGCTTTCCTGTCCCTCGCCGGCGAAGAGAAGACTCAGGACCGTATCGTAGGCATGCTTATGAACGGCAAGCCTGTCCGCAATTAAGGGGGAAATAATCATGAGAGAAGCAGTAGTAGTAGCATATGGACGCAGTGCCATCGGAAAATCTCCCAAGGGCACGCTGAAAGACACAAGACCCGAAGAATATGCAGCACAGGTTATCAAGGGCGTTCTTGCAAAGGTTCCCACCTTTAATCCCGCTCTCATTGACGACATTATTCTCGGCTGCGCATTCCAGGAAGCTGAAACCGGAACAAACGTAGCGCGTAACATCGGATTGCTTGCTGGCATTCCCGAGAGCGTACCCGCGGAGACCGTCAACCGTTTCTGCTCTTCCGGACTTCAGGCTATATCGATGGGCGCATACGCAATTATGACCGGTCAGCAGGACGTAGTCCTCGCCGGCGGTGTCGAGACCATGTCCATGGTTCCCATGGGCGGCAACCTGAACGTTCCTAATGTTCTTCTCGGCACAACAGTTATGCCAACCGCTATGACGGCAATGGGCAACACCGCTGAAAACGTAGCTGTAAAATACGGCATCACCCGTGAGGAGCAGGATGAGTTTGCATTCAACAGCCACAAGAAGGCTGAGGCAGCTCAGGTCGCAGGCAAGTTCGATGATGAAATCATCACCGTTGACGCTGTGAAGTACAAGACCGACGACGCAACAGGCCATGTTGTCAAGTACACCGAGCCCTTCAACAAGGACGAAGGCATCCGTTACGGCCTCACAATGGAGCAGCTCCAGAAGCTTAAACCCGTTTTCCAGAAGGACGGAACAGTTACCGCAGGTAACGCCTCCCAGATGAACGACGCAGCGGCCTGCGTGCTCATCATGGCCAAGGAAAAGGCAGTAGAGCTCGGACTTAAGCCCATCGCAAAGTTCGTGAGCTTCGCTGTCGCAGGTGTAGCGCCCGATTACATGGGACTCGGCCCTGTTTATGCGGTACCGAAGGCACTGAAGCTTGCTGGCCTCAAGCAGGAAGACATTGATGTTTGGGAGCTTAACGAAGCTTTCGCGGCACAGGCTCTCGGCTGCATCAAAGAGCTTAAGCTGGAGAATGCGAACGTCAACCCGAACGGCGGCGGCGTGGCTCTGGGCCACCCCCTCGGCTGCACAGGCGCTATGCTGACCTGCAAGCTCCTTTCGGAGCTCAAGCGCACCGGAAAGAAGTACGGCGTTGTTTCGATGTGTATCGGCGGCGGCATGGGCGCAGCCGGCGTGTATGAGATGTGCGACTAATTCTAAACGGTAAATTCCAACACTGATAAAAGTTCCCGCACTCCTTTCGAGGAGTGCGGGAATTTTTTTATCTACCTGAACGGCGTTTATATTCTGTGGATGGTATTTAACAGCTGACTTTTACGTGACACAAATCTCTGACGAGTGAGTTAAGTTCAGCATAAGAGGCTTCTGAGGACATAAGTGTCAGATAGTCGCCCTGTGAAATAACCGTATCCGGATTTGGGATGATATCCTTATTACCTCTGCGGAGGCTGACTATGAGCGTCCCCTCGGGCCAGTCGACATCGCCTATCTTCTTGTTTGCCGCTATACATCCGAGTTCAACGGAAACTTCTACGATTCCGCCAAGCTTATCGTTTTTGATTGTTTGTTCATTATCCTCGACGATTCGCTCGAGAAGCACTTCATATATCGGCATTGTTTTCAGAAGATCCGAAATAAAAAGTGCTATAAAAGAGCAGGCAGCGACAGGCAGGAGATGCACAAGCGAACCGGTCATTTCCGCTGTCAGAAGTATACTTGTAAGCGGCGCCTTTACTGAGCCGGATAGTGCTCCGGCCATACCGCATACGGCGAAATCGGGTATATAAGCTGCCGATAAGCCGAAATGAGTGCAAACGACTCCAAATGCGCTGCCGGACAGAGCGCCGATTGCGAGAATCGGCATAAATATACCGCCAGGAAGACCGCTGCCAAAGCTTGTGCAGGTAAATAAAAGCTTTACCACTATAAGAATCAATAGGAAAAGTATTCCATTATTTGTATTCTCCGCGAGTTTCACGAGATTTTGACCGCCGCCCAAAACCGCAGGGAGCAATAATCCGCATGGAAGCGTCAGTAACAAAGCTAATATCGGACGGAGTTTTGCAGGCAGCTTTTTATATAACAGCTGGAATCTGAGCAGAGATTTGTTAAGGAGTACCCCAACCAGCCCGGCAATAATCCCAAGGGGAATAAGCAGCAAATAATTAATTTCGGGAAGTTGAGGAAGAGATCTGAAGTCCAGTATGGGAGTCAAGCCGAAAAAGTATTTTGACACAATGTCCGCAGTCAATGATGAGGTGGTTGCCGCAATTAAAATCAGAGGTGACTAACTATAAGAAGTCAACCCCTTAATGCAAAAAAGTTTACGCTGGC
>JASDTK010000320.1:0-8819 GCA_041891555.1 Oscillospiraceae bacterium | reverse complement strand
GCAAACAGTGAAACATCATCCTTGTCAGTGAAGAGGTGCATAACATAGTCGGCGCAGGTGATGCCGAAGGCAGCATGAACGCGGCGAACATTTTGAAGCCCGCCCTATCGAGAGGCGAAATTCAGGTTATCGGCGCAACAACCTTTACTGAATACCGCAAGCACATCGAAAAAGATTCCGCACTGGAGCGCCGCTTCCAGCCGGTGATTGTCGCCGAACCGTCGATTGAGGACAGCGTCAAGATAATAAAGGGTATTGCGCATTACTATGAGGATTATCACGGCGTTTCGATACCCGAGGATATGTGCCGCAGGGCAGTTACAATGAGCGAGCGTTATATTACCGACCGCTACCTGCCCGATAAAGCCATTGACCTCATCGACGAGGCCTGCTCGGACGTGAACCTGAAAAGCCCCTCCATTGAGCGCATGGCAGCCATAACTAAGGAGCTTGCGGACCTTGACAAGGAGCGCGAACTTCTGCTTTCTGACAGCTCAAATGACGGCAACTTCGCGAGACTTGCCGAGATACGCAGCCTCTGTCTGCAGCTCACCGATGAGCAGATGCGTCTGCGCGCCAAGGGCAAACCCGCTCTGACGGAGGAAAATCTCGCGCGGGTAATCGAGCTCTGGACTAAGATACCGGCGAGCAGCATACGCGAAGACGAATTTGAAAAGCTATCCGAGCTGCACACACGCCTGAAAGCCCATATCATTGGGCAGGACGAAGCGGTTGACACCGTTTGTGCCGCCATTAAGCGCAACCGTATCGGCCTTTCCGCAAAGCATAAGCCTGTCAGCTTCATCTTCGTCGGAAGCACGGGCGTCGGCAAAACGGAGCTCGTCAAGCGTCTGGCGGAGGATTTATTCAACACTCCGGAGTCTCTCATACGTCTGGATATGTCTGAATTTATGGAAAAGCATTCCGTATCGCGTATCATCGGTTCGCCTCCGGGCTATGTCGGTTATGACGAAGCCGGACAGCTGACCGAAAAAATACGCCGCAAGCCCTATTCCGTGGTTCTGTTTGACGAAATTGAAAAGGCTCACCCCGACGTGATGAACGTGCTCCTGCAGATTCTTGACGACGGACGCATCACCGACGCGCAGGGCAGAACGGTGAACTTTGAAAACACCGTCATAATAATGACCACAAATGCCGGAAGTGACAGGAAAGACGGCAAGGTCGGCTTTGGCGGTTCTGTTTCCGATCTCGGCAAAGACAGGGCGATGAAGGCCCTCAAGGACTTCCTGCGTCCGGAATTTATAAACCGTATTGACGAAATTGTCTGCTTCAACAGCCTGAGCGAGGAAAACTTCCGCGGTATCGCAAAACTCATGTTGGAAGAACTCCGCGCGGCCATGCTCGACAAGAGCGTCGCGCTCAGCTATGACGACGCGCTTATTGAATATCTTGCCAAGAAGAGCTATTCTCTCACCTACGGTGCCCGTAACCTGCGCCGTCTTATCCAGAAGGAAATTGAGGACGCTATGGCAACCGAAATTGTCGACCGCTGTCAGGGTAAGATTTCCAAAATTGGAATCACTGTTGAGGACGGCATGCCGAAGATTCTGGCAAGCTGAAAACGCAATAAAAAAGAGCCCGGCCGTGAAAGCCGAGCTTTTTTTTGTCAATATGCGTTATCTGTTAATCATAATAATCCAGCGCCGCCAGGTCTGTTATTATCGCGGCGCACGAGCCGTCGTTCAGAGCTTTGAAGCAGGCCTCGGTGCCGCCCGGAATCTTGACGATATATTCCGGCTTTTCACTCAGAGACTTATTGTCTTCCAATAGAGAGTTAAAATAGCCGTTCTCACTCAGGGTCAGCGTTTTGCCTTTAAGACCTCCGGCACTCCGGACTCCCGAGCTTTTAAGTGAAGCCAGAACCACCGTGTTCTTTAAATATACCGGTGACTGGTAAATATCTGTTTGGGTTTTGTCATAGTCAAACCCGCCCCATACGCAGTCAACATCGCCGGAGTTCAGCTCCACAACCGCCTGTGAAACGTCAATGGGCAGGAATCTTGCTTTCCAGCCTAGCTGTTTGCACACCTCCCGGGCGAGCTCGACATCAAAGCCTGTCGCCATGCCTCCGTTGGTCCTTCCCGAAAATGGCAGGCGCCCTCCGTCATAGCCGATATTAAAGGTGCGTGTTTCAGGCTTCTCGTCGAGATTATCCAAGGCTTTCTCGTCACCCTTGAGCAGTGAAACGTCCTCACCGAACCACTTTAAGGAGAGTTCGGAAACCTTGCCGGAGGCCTGAAGCACCTTGAGAGCCGAAATTACCGCGTCTCCCGCTTTGTCATCCAGCCTGAAGGCCACGCAGAACTCCTGCTGTTCGAGCTTCTCGGCAACGCGGTATCTATTGTTGCCGCCGACTCCGCAGCCGGCAATTGAAGATAATAGTAATATTGTAAGTACAAACGCGATAACGCGTGTTTTTTTTCTCATATACACCACCGCATAATGTGACACCATGTGACATTATTTATTTCTGTATTATAATATTATAGCCCTTAGCACATTTCAAGTGGAATTTGTAAACTCTTGCAACTAAAAAATGGAGGCGCTTTTGTAAGCTCCTCCATTTTTCCGGTTTCCGTACTTATTGTTCTTCAGAGTATCTCGCCAGAAACTGCCTTGTTCTCTCCTCTTTTGGATTCACAAGGACCTCCTCTGGCGGGCCCTGTTCGACGATAACTCCGCCGTCCATAAAAATGACTCTGTCGGCGACAGCCCGCGCGAAGGCCATTTCATGCGTTACTATGACCATAGTCATATGCTCCTCGGCAAGCTTGCGTATCACCTTGAGCACCTCGCCCGTAAGCTCGGGGTCGAGCGCGCTGGTTGGTTCGTCGAAAAACAGAATCTGCGGCTCCATAGCAAGCGCTCGCACGATTGAAACGCGCTGCTGCTGCCCGCCGGAGAGCTGATAAGGATAGTAATTTTCCTTATCCTCGAGTCCCATTTTTGCGAGCAGCTCTCTCGCTTTTAAAACAGCTTCGGCCTTGTCGCACTTTCTGACGTTTACGGGTGCGTCGACTACATTCTTCATAACTGTATAGTGCGGAAAAAGATTGAAGTTCTGGAATACCAGTCCGAAGTATGAGCGTATCCTCTTGAGTTCCGTTTTTGAAGCATACTGTGACTTGCCGTTCTCGCCGGTATCGGCGGCTCCGAGATAGGCAAGATAGCCGGAATCCATAGTTTCAAGCAGTGTCGCACAGCGCAGGAGCGTTGATTTTCCGCTGCCGGAAGGCCCGATGACCGCGAGTACCTCTCCTCTTCTTACAGTGAGGGAAATGTCCTTGAGCACTTCCAGCTCATCAAAGCTCTTTCTCGCGTTTCTGATGTCAAGAATGATATCTTCGTCCATGCTCTCCCTCCTCACTGATAATATGAGACGCTTTTTTCCGCTTTTTCCATTGCCATCGCAACTATGAGATTGAACACATAATAGAAAACTGCGGCGCCGACAAAGGGCATTACGGAGCTCTCTTTCGCGGCAATCTGTTTCGCGACTGTGAACATTTCGGCGTAGGCGACGACAAAGGCAAGCGAGGTGTCCTTGACAAGCGTTATTACCTCATTTGTCACTGACGGCAAAATACGCTTAATCATCTGGGGCAATATTATCTTGGAAAATGTCTGAGCCTTGCTGTAGCCAAGCACTTCCGCCGCCTCGTACTGTCCCTTTGATATTGATTCGATGCCGCCTCGGTATATTTCCGCAAAATATGCGGCATAGTTGATTACGAACGCAATTATTACGGCATAGAAATTATACGCAAGCGAGATTTTAATGCCAAATATGAACCACGGTCCGAAATAAACGACCATAAGCTGAAGCATAAGCGGAGTTCCGCGCATAACGGAAATGTAGATTTTTATAATCAGCTGCACTGGTTTGAAACCGGAGACCTTGCGTAAAAATCCGCTCTTTGACTCCTCAAGGCAGGCAAAGGGCGCCCATTTGCTCATTCGTCCAAATGAAACCAGAAGGCCAAGCGGCAGTGAAAGCGCCAGTGTCAGTCCGAAAATGACCACGCTTCGCAGCATACCCTCGCCAAGTCTTAACAGCATTGCGGTAATGTCCAAAACTTTGTCCTCCGTACCAAGCAGTAAAGGGAGTTAAACAGGTAAAGCGGGCGGAAAGAACTTTCCGCCCACGCTTTAAACAAATATTTTTTCTGAAAACCGGTTACTTATTTACCCAGGCAGACAGCCTCGTCGAGCTTCCAGGTCTTTGCGATTTCCATGAATTTCCCGTCCGCCACCATTTCGTCCAGAGTCTTCTGAACCTGATCGCGCAGCTCAGTGTTGCCGAGCTTAAAACCGACACCGTACTGCTCAATTGAGATGGGGTCTTTAAGCATTATGTACTTATCGCCGCGCTGTGCGATTTCATACTGCGCAACTCCGATATCAAGCGCAATAGCGTCCGCCGCGCCGGATTCGAGAGACATGAAAGCGGTCAAATAATCCGGAACTTCCGTGAGACTCGCAAAGCTTTTTGCAAGATCTATATTTTTCTCATTAGATTCGTCTGTAAGAGACGCCAGAGCCGAAGAATCCGCCTGAACAAGGACGTTTTTGCCCGCGAGTCCCGCAAAATCCGTAATGCCGGAATCCGCTCCGACAACTATGACCTGAGAGTTATCGACATAGGCTTTAGTCCATTCGTAATCGTTTTCACGACCGTTGATCGTAAAGCCGTTCCAAATGCAGTCAATAGTTCCGCTGTTAAGCTCCATGTCCTTGCTGTCCCAGTCTATGGGTTTTTTGATGAGCTCCCAGCCGTTTCTTGCGCAGACTTCCGCGGCAAGGTCAAGATCGAAGCCGACATACTCGCCGTTATCGTCTGTGTAGCCATAGGGGGGGAAGCTGGCGTCGAAACCGACTGTGAATGTTGTACGTTCAGCCGGTGCAGATACTTCGGCTGATGCGCTTGGGGCTGTGCTCTCAGTTTCTGTCTTTGTTCCGCAGCCGGACAAAAGTCCGAAGCACATCGCCGCTGCAAGAAGCAGGACTATAGCAGTTTTTACATTTTTCATTTCGTTTCCTCCAAGATAGTGGGTATTACATGTCGCGGTGATATTGTATCACATTAGCGAAATAAAGCAAGCATATTTGCCAAAATGCCTGTGCGTTTTTTGCACAGCACTGTTTTTCCATATTTTAATTACTAAACCTGTCAAATCTCAGTCGTTTTTTACATTTTGTTAATCTATTTAAATATTCCGCTGGTATAATGTATTTATTAATATATAATGTTTTCAGGCAAACATGTTATTTTATTTAATCTATATATCACGACGCCGCTCTGAGGCCATGATATTATAAGTACAACAAATTTGGGAGGACGTGTTTTCATGTCTAAAAAAGCCTTAATCATAGAAGATGACGCAAACATTGCTGAGCTTTTACGCCTGTATCTTGAAAAGGACGGTTTCGAGGTCATTAAAGCGGCGGATGGCGGCAACGGAGTCCGTTACGCACTTACGGAAAACCCCGACGTAATACTGCTCGATATCATGCTTCCCGTACTGGATGGCTGGCAGGTCTGCCGCAAGGTGCGCGAAAGCTCAAAAACTCCCATTATCATGCTGACAGCGAAGGGCGAGACCTTTGACAAGGTGAACGGCCTTGACATGGGAGCCGACGACTACATAGTCAAACCTTTCGAGGTTAAGGAGCTTCTTGCCCGCATCCATGCGGTTATGCGCAGAACTGAGCCGGAAGAAAAATCCGGTGAAAGAAAGCTTACCTTTGATAAGCTCATAATAAACCTTGATTCCTATGAGCTCATAGTTGATAACAAGAAGGTCGAAACTCCCCCAAAAGAAATGGAGCTTTTGTTCCACCTTGCGTCGACCCCGAACAGGGTCTATACCCGCAATCAGCTTCTGGACGAGGTTTGGGGCTTTGATTACTTCGGCGATTCCCGTACCGTTGACGTTCATGTCAAGCGTCTCCGCGAAAAACTGGAGGGCGTTTCGGAACAGTGGACGCTCAAGACCGTTTGGGGTGTCGGCTACAAGTTTGAGCTTAACGAAAGAAACGGCCAATAAAGGCCGTTTCGCGCTATGAGGAGAGATCTGTCGATTGAAAAGCGTATATTTTAAAAACTTTATGATGACAGCTATTCTTGTTGTTATCAGCTTCTTCATTCTGGGAACGTCCATAGTCATACTCGGGCGCTCTTTTGCTCTCAACCAAAAGCGGGACAGCATAGCGCTGGGCGCGACCGAGGTTTCAAAGGCCACCTCCGCCTTTCTTGAGGAAAACAGTGACCTTAATGCTTGGTATCTTCGGCTCATCATAAGCTCGCTCGCCAAGAGCACCGGCAATGAAATCTTGATCACCGACACTCACGGCGTTATTGTATCAAGTTCCGATATGGATGTTGTTTCGCCCTACATCGGCAAACAGATAAGCAGCGGCATTATGGAAGAGCTATACAGAAACGGCAAATTCCAGAAGCTCACCACGCTCGAAAATCTGTATAACAACCGCCCCTATTATATCGTCGCGCTGCCTGTTTTGGTTGATACAAACATTGTTGCGGCTTATGTGTTCGTCGGTTCAGACTGCACGCAGATTATTGCCGCGTGGGGCACCGCATCGACTGTTTTCGTGCTGACGGCGCTGACCGTTATGCTGCTCGCCGTAGTTCTCTCCTTCTACAACTCCAAGCGCCAATCCGAGCCTCTTCTGGAGATGGCGTCCGCCGCACGGCGCTTTGCACACGGTGATTTTTCCGCCAGAGTCGCGGACGAAGGGCGCGAGGACGAAATCGGGGAGCTCACAGAATCCTTTAATTTAATGGCTGAGTCTCTGGAAAAATCCGAGCAGCTTCGGAGTGATTTCATTGCCAATATTTCGCACGAGCTGAAAACCCCAATGACCACGATTGCCGGCTTTGCCGACGGAATTCTGGATGGGACGATTCCGAAGGACGATCAGGATAAATATCTTGCAACAATTTCGAGCGAGACAAAGCGTCTTTCCCGCCTTGTGAGGCAGATGCTGCAAATGAGCAAGATTCAATCCGTTGATACTGTCGCTCTCCTAGCGCGAAGCTTTAATCTCTCAGAGGTCATTATGCGCACTCTCATAAACTTTGAAAATAAAATTACGCAGCGCGGACTGGACGTCGATTGTCAGCTTCCCGAAGAGAGCATAATCGTCCGCGGCGATGAGGATTCCATTACGCAGGTCGTATACAATTTGCTTGACAACGCCATCAAGTTTTCCGAAAAGGGCTCGACTCTCGGCATTTCACTCTGGAAGCAGAACAGCAAGGCCTTTGTTTCAATCAGGAACCACGGAGAGACTATATCGTCTCAGGAGCTTCCCTTCATTTTTGACAGATTCCACAAGACAGATAAATCAAGAAGCCTTGACCGCGACGGCGTTGGGCTGGGGCTTTCCATAGTAAAGACAATACTGAATAACCACAACGAGGACATAACTGTAACAAGCAGGGACGGCGTAACGGATTTCACCTTCACAGTCAGGATGAAATAAATTCTGTTCCGAAATAATGTATAAGTTCATAAACTTTTCACATTATATTCATAACGAGTACAAAAGTGTATTTTATCATTTAGACAGACTTAAGGAGTACTGATGAACGCCAACTCATTAAGCTCCAATTAAGCTTATTTTCTCCCCTCTATAATATAATCCTCTCTCAAGCAGCTAAGCTCCGGGTAAAACCGGGGCTTTCTGTTATATTGATGTATTTGACGCTCTGCGCAAAAAAACAGGCTCCGTAAAATCGGAGCCTGTCGTTATCTCTTCTATTTATCTAAAATATGCACATTCAGGTGATCAAAGGTCATTTCGATTCCGCGTTCCTTGAATGCCCTGCGGACGTTCTCGTTGAGGGCAAACTGCAGGTCCCCGTAGTCCTCTCTCCTGACCCAGACCCGAACGACATATTCAACAGAGCTCTGCTTGTAGGCGTTGAGCCCCACGGCGGGCGCAGGCTCCTTCAGGGCACGTTCTTCGGCCGTTATTACATCCGAAAGCGCCGCTTTGACGTCTTCGGTCGGTGCGTCGTAGGATGCGTTGAACACGAGATCCAGTCGTCTCAGCTTTTCTCTGGTATAGTTAATAATCTTTGCTCCTGTCACCTGACTGTTCGGGACATATATTATTTTGTTGTCAACAGTGACAATAGTCGTGTAAAGCAGTTCCACTTTATTTACAGTACCTGAAACCCCGTCCAGCTCAACATAGTCGCCTGCCGTAAACGGTTTTGAGGTCAAAATCGTGAATCCGCTGAAGATATTGGACAGCAGGCCCTGAATCGAAAGAGAAAGAGCAAGACCGGCTACGCCGACCAGAGTCACGAGGGATGAAGTTTCAATTCCAAGCTTGGAGGCAACGATAATAAGGGCGATTATCCACAGCGCCACCTTAATTCCGCTTCTTATGAAGCCTTTGACAGTATTGTCAAGCTTGCTGCGTGTCTGGATACGGTCAACGATTTTCAATACTATCGTTATAACTAGAAGGCAAATCAGAAAAACCAGAACGGCCGAAATAAGTGCCATAAGGCTCAGTTTACCTATTGAAATTTTCGATACGGAATCAAGCGTATCCGTTAGGTTCATAAATCTCACTCCTCTTTTCTTGTTTTAAGACAAACATAGTATAACAAAAAATCGTATAATGTCAAAGCCTGTATTTTCTTAGAAAATTAACCCGAAAAAATTATGAAAAACAAGGCTTGGACTTGACAAGCTCCATTTTTTTGGTATAATCAACTTTGCGTTCACAAGTTTATACGCGGGCGTAGCTCATTTGGC
>JASDTK010000319.1:2761-8855 GCA_041891555.1 Oscillospiraceae bacterium | reverse complement strand
GCTTATCGGTCACAGCACGCCGGGTCTTGAAAAGAGAGGGCTTCACGCTCACCTTTACCGCAAAACCAGAGTCGGGCTCGTGCCTGACGACTTCGCGCATGAGCAAAGTCTGGTTTTCGATTCAGAGAACGGACTTGTGATCCTCAACAGCTGCTGCCACGGCGGAGCTGACAATATCGTTGCCGAAGTGAAAAAGGCTTTTCCCGGCCGCGAGATTGCGGCAATCATCGGGGGCTTCCATCTGATGGGCGTCCGGGGCACAAAAACGCTAGGAGTGAAGCCGCAGGAGGTCGAGTCTCTGGGCCAAAAGCTTCTCGAAATGGGTGTTAAGCACACATATGTCTGCCACTGCACAGGTGACCCGGCGGCCAAAATTCTTGAGCGTGTAATGGGCGAAAGTGTTTCGTATATGCGTACAGGCGATGTTATAGAATTCTAAGAGGTAATGCTATGCCAATATCCGAAAAAACAATCGACTTCCTTTTTGAAAATCGCGTCGTGGACAACAAAACATGGTTCACCGAGCACCGTGCCGATTATGACAGCCTGGTCCTCGAACCCTTGCGGGAGCTTGTGATGCGGCTTAAACCAACCATGCTTTCCATTGATCCGCAGCTGATATGTGAACCGAAGGTCGGACGTTCGATTTCCCGCATTTACCGCGACACGCGCTTTTCTAATGATAAATCCACTTTCCGCGATGTTATGTGGTGCGTATTCATACGAGACAAGAAGCTTTATGAAGGCCCGCCTTGCTTTTGGTTCGAGTTTTCGCCGAAGGGCTTCCGCTACGGCTGCGGCTATTATCAGGCAAGCGCAAGCTCAGTTGAAGCAATGCGTTCGCTCATTTTAAGCGACGACAAAGCCTTCAAAGCGGCGCAGAAGGCCTTTAAAAAGCAGTCAGTTTTTCATTTGGAGGACTCCCTGTACAAGCGCACCCGCTACCCCGACCAGCCGGAAGAAAAGCGTGAATGGCTGGATCAGAAAAATCTCGGCTTCATTACGGAAAGCACGGATTTTGACCTGCTTTTTTCCGACGGTCTCGCGGACAGGCTGGCTCACGATTTCAGTCTGCTTGCGCCGATGTACGATTTTATGATGGCTGCCGAAGCCCGTGCGATAAAAAAATAGAGCAGTGTAAAAACAGCCTGTGATGCGAGCTCACAGGCTGTTTTTGTCAGACCTCAGCTAAATCAATTAAGCCATCAGCTTTTCGCAAAAGCTGACTGCCGCCTCGACCTCAGTTGCGTCCGGATGCCCCTTCTGCAAACCTCCCACCAGCTTGAACGGCCCGAAGGTATCGAAGCCCCGGCAGCTAAACCTTCCGACTATATGCGCGCCTGCTCCTTCGAGCTTTTTCAACATGCTCCTGTCAAGCTTGTCGGAATTAGCCCCGCTCGTGTACATGGTAAAGCAGTCCTTACCGTTCAGGCCTTCGATTTCATCGGTAAAAGTGAGTATCGGATCTCCGAAAGCAGACATATATATTCCGGACGCAAAGCCGACCAGTTCATAATCCTTTAAATCCGGAGTTTCCTTGCAGGGCAGCATGACGACCTCCGCCCCGCAGCGCTCTTTTATTGCCTCCGCAAGCTTTTTTGTGTTGCCGTGATGTATTGAATAACAGAATATTACCGTTTTTTTCATTGCAATTCCTCCAACCAATCTCATTCGGCGGCATTATTTAGCCCACATTTTTTAAAAAGGCCATTCACACCGTCGCTGTTTTAAGCGTACAACCGCTCTGCAGTTCAGTCAAGCGATATAGCAATTATTTACACTATTTTTACGCTTTGCTTTGAAGAAATTCTGCTTTCCTTAGGGGCTAAAATTGAGCTTATCATTTGATTTCGGCGTTTATATGCTGACTCCTGCGAATAATATAAGAAGGCTCTGCCCGTTTCATCAGCGGACAGAGCCTTATGCAATTAAGAATACAAGCACAGCAACAATTAGTCGCTTGCGCTGATTTTATCAGAACAGGTGTACGCTTGCTATCAGTCCCGCGAATACGATAGACACCATCGACAGGAGCTTAATCAAAATATTGATTGACGGGCCGCAGGTATCTTTGAACGGATCGCCCACAGTGTCGCCGACGACGGTAGCCTTATGCTGCTCGGAACCTTTTCCGCCGTGATGGCCCTGTTCAACGTATTTTTTTGCGTTGTCCCATGCGCCGCCGGAGTTTGCCATGAAGATAGCGAGAATGAATCCGGATACTAATGATCCGCAAAGCATACCGATAACTCCCGTTCCGCCGATAAGCAGACCCACGACTATTGGGGATGCGATTGCGAGCAGGGTGGGAACCACCATTTCTTTAAGGCTGGCTTTGGAGCAGAGATCGACGCACTTCGCATAGTCAGCGTCGGCCTTGCCTTCCATAAGACCTGCTATTTCACGGAACTGTCTTCTGACTTCCATGACAATAGACTGAGCCGCGCGGCCAACTGCGTTCATTGTAAGAGCGGAGAAAATAAAGGGCAGGCAGGCACCGAACAAAATGCCGACAAGAACCTTCGGGTCCATTATGGATAGGCTGTATTTGGCTCCGTTTGCGTCTAGCTTTTCAACAAAGTTGGCAATAAGAGCAAGCGCCGTCAGTGCGGCAGAGCCGATTGCAAAGCCCTTTCCTGTGGCGGCAGTCGTGTTGCCGAGAGAATCAAGCGCGTCTGTGCGCTCGCGAACTTCTTCAGGAAGATGAGCCATTTCGGCTATACCACCGGCGTTATCGGCCACAGGACCGTAAGCGTCGGTAGAAAGCGTGATGCCAAGCGTTGAGAGCATTCCGACTGCTGCAAGAGAGATTCCATAAAGGCCAAGCTCGGTATTTCCGGCAAAGCCTATTGTCGAGGCAAAATAAGCCACGAGTATTGCAGCTCCGACAATGACTACGGGCAGTGCAGTTGAAAGCATTCCCAAACCCATGCCGCCGATGATGACCGTTGCTGCGCCGGTCTCTGAGGATGCCGCAAGCTTTTGCGTGGGTTTATAGGTATCAGAGGTAAAATACTCGGTGCATAGTCCGATAAGCACACCTGCAAACAGTCCTGCTACGATAGCAATCCATATCCCGTAGAATTGGATACCCAGTACTTTCCAGACAATAAAGAACGAAATAACTGCAATTGATATAGCGGAGAAGTTGGTGCCGCGGCGGAGAGCGGTTAGCAGGTGCTTCTGATCCGCGCCCTCTTTCGTATGCACGAAGAAGGTACCTATTATTGAGCAGAGCACACCTACGGCCGCCATTATAAGAGGGATAGCGACAGCGTAGACGCGGTCAATGGTGGGTATTTTGTTAAAGGCAAGAACACCGAGAGCGCAGGTGCTGACGATAGACCCAACATAGGATTCATAGAGGTCGGCGCCCATGCCGGCAACGTCACCGACGTTGTCACCGACGTTATCGGCGATAGCCGCCGGGTTGCGGGGGTCATCCTCGGGTATACCCGCCTCGACCTTGCCGACAAGGTCGGCGCCGACGTCAGCAGCCTTGGTGAAGATTCCGCCGCCCACACGGGCGAATAGGGCCATCGAGGATGCCCCCATGCCGAAGGTTATCATAGCCGCCGTAATGGTTTCCAGCGACTCATGGAACACGAGCTTCAGTATGGCATACCACAATGAAATATCGAGTAGTCCGAGCCCAACAACGGTAAATCCCATAACGGAGCCTGCGGAAAAGGCTATGCGCAGACCGCGGTTCAACCCCTCCTGCGCTGCAGCTGCGGTGCGGCAGTTTGCGCGGGTGGCAATACTCATTCCAATAAAGCCTGACAGGCCTGAGAAGAAGCCTCCGGTAATGAAAGCGAAGGGTACATACCATGTGAGAAAGTTAAAGTACGCCATTACGCTGAGGACAACAAACATACAGGCAAAGAAAATTCCGACTGTTTTGTACTGTCGGTTGAGAAATGCGGAGGCGCCGGTACGAACTGCTTTAGAAATCTTCTGCATCAGTTCATTTCCCTCCGGGAAGGCAAGTACCTTTTTGCTTTGCAGTAAGACAAAGAGCAGTGCGATGACGCTTGCCGCTAAGCTTACCCAATAGAGGTTTTCCATGTCTTAAAATCACTCCTAATATATCCTCGTGTTAAACCCTTAACACGTCCTCTATTGTAAACTACGCTGAGCAATAAATCAAATGAAAATTATAAATATTGTCCAATTTTTCTTATTATTTTTACGAAATAAGTACAAATTGTATGGGATGTTCGTGATATTAATGATGCCACAATCGTTAATTTTGACAGTTTTAATCACAGAAACTCAAATAGATTAGGTAAAAAGATGAGCGGCTAATTTCAGCAGCTAAAAGACTGATTTTACTTAGTGCTCTTCTCCTCGTTACAATAAAAAGCAGATTTGTTTGCAAAAAAAACGCTGTTTTTCAAAACGAAACCATCTTATCTTGATATTATTGAGTTATATATTAATATTTTTAATATTATTATTAATTATTTTAATTTTCGTATTGACATCGTTGATTATGTGGTGTATATATAAACCATAAAACGTTTTTGGATGGTGAAACAATGAAATATAAAGCTCCGGGCAAATGCCCAGTATGCGGCGAAAGGCTCTCTATAACAAAACTTGGCTGCCCAAAATGCTCCACTGCAATTGAAGGAGATTTCCAGCCGTGTGAGTTTTGCCGTCTTCCCGAGGACGACCTTGAATTTGTCAAAGTGTTTATAAAGTGCCGAGGCAATATTAAGGATGTTGAAAAAGAACTTGGAATATCGTATCCCACCGTTCGCGGAAAGCTGGACTCGGTTATAAGAGGGCTCGGTTATGATGTGCCAGTAAAAGAAACCATACAACTCAGCGAAATGAAGGAATCAGCAAAGAATGAAATTCTTGATCAGCTTTCAAAAGGCGAAATTACAGCCAAAGAAGCGGCTGAGAAGATAAGAAATCTATAATTTATGTGAGGTGTAAAAATGAGCGAACAACTTAAAATACTTGAAATGATTGAAAACGGGCAGATATCGGCAGCGGAGGGCATGGACCTTCTGGATGCACTAAAAACAGCAGGCGAGCCTGCGCGCGAATCTGGGTCAGCTCTCTCAGCTCCCACGATACGCAATTACAAGTTTCTGAAAATCAAAGTAACCTCGGACAACAAAACCGTGAACGTCAATGTCAATATCCCCATCAGGCTGCTCACTACTATCGGCGAAATAGCCGGCAAAGTAACCGCTTATATCCCGGCGGACGCGAGAGCGCAGATGGAGGCCAAGGGCGTCGACATCACAAGCATCGATTTCGGCAGAATTATTGAAGAGGTGCTTAACGGCACTCTGGACGATCCCAATATCGTCGATGTGGAAGCCTGGGACGAAGAGCATAAGGCTACAGTCAAGGTAAGGATCTATGTCGAATAAGAGCCTTCGTATTATTTGGCTCAAGGTGCATACGGAAAACGGGAAGAAGTTTCAGCTCAACTTCCCCGTTTCCCTTGGTGTCTTTCGCGAGCTTTTGGATAGCTTTCAGGATCTGGTAATTGTTATATGTCTCTTTGTCCCGAAATCCTTTTCTCCGAAAAACAGCATCTCCATTCACGCCGTCAAGGAAATTACCGTGATGGTTATCGGACTATTAGGCTCAATAACCGACGATGGACCTTATGATTTGGTCGATGTGGAAGCCGACGGAGTGAGGGTACTCATTAAAATCAGATAATTGCAGCCAAAAGGAGGACACATGACTAAACTGACTTTAAAATACATATCAATTATTCTTTCAATTTACATAGTCTCACTGCTTATAAACAGCGTATATATCGGAAACGTTTTTTCACTGCTCATCATGGGGCTGGTTCTGCTGCTTGTAAATCTTGTGCTGAAGCCAATTCGGCTCCTGATCTCATTGCCTTTCAACCTTCTGACCTTCGGTTTGTTCAGCTTTGTTGTAAACGCTCTTACTATAATGATCGCGTCCGGACTGGTGCCCGGAATCAGCATGGGCGGATTTCTGAATTCTCTGTTGACCTCACTTATAATCGTCATCTTCAACAACATTCTAATCGACGCATATGCGCCTTCTTATTAACGAAAGTCCAAATAAAACACCATTTTAACAAAGG
>JASDTK010000319.1:0-2751 GCA_041891555.1 Oscillospiraceae bacterium | reverse complement strand
CCTTTGTATCTGTATACTTAAATGATCAATATCTTTTCCTGATATTCGATATGGTTTCTTGCCGACAGTAAAAAAATTATAATGTAAAAACCGCATTTGCCGATTATCAGATACCGAAATCGCGGTCCTTATAATCTCTTTCAACCAGAGCCATCTCGCCCTTGTCATACGCTCTGACAAATGCATCCACAACCTTTGGATGGAACTGCTTTCCTTTTTCTGAAATGATGACCTGTTTCGTCTGCTCGGCCGTAGCGCCCGGGCTGTATGGCCTGCTGCTGGTCATGGCATCATACGTGTCAGCCACGCTTAGGATTGATGCTTCGAGTGGAAGATTATCACCTACGATACCGTCCGGATAGCCCTTGCCGTCATATCTCTCGTGATGGTGCAGTATTAACTCTAACACTATCGGTTTTAGCTTGACCTCTTTCAGAATATTTACGCTGATTTCGGGATGCTTTTGAATAATAGCACGTTCTTCGGGGCTCAAAACATCGGGTTTTCTAAGAATACTCTCATCTATGCCGATCTTGCCGACATCATGCAGCAGGGCTGCGACGGTAATATTTTCGACTCTGCTATGTGAAAGGCGCATCTCCCTTGCCAAAGTTTTAGCATATAGCTCGACGCGTTCAGAATGCCCTCTGGTGTATTCATCTTTCGCCTCAAGCGTATAGGTCAGCGTTTTTATCATGATGTAGTAGTTGTGCTTTACTTCAACGTAAAGCGAGAACGAATATCGAGCCAGAAACAGAGGCAGCAGGAACAGCAAAACAAGATATGCGCCGTCAGTCAATATCATGAATTTCGAAATAAAAAAACCTATCGGCGCGGCGGCCAGCACGCTTGGATAAAAATCAAAAATATTTTTTAATAGTGACGGGAAAAACTTAATTCCCGAATTTAACTTAAAGAGCAGCATCAGCAGCGAACTGTTGACCAGCATTATTGTCAGCACCATCGCTACCATAGGCAGTAACACACCCGGAAGTGAAAGATTGCCTATTATTCCTCCGGCCCAAAGATATGCCTTGCCGCCCAGAAAAACGGATATTGTTAAGTTGCCGTAATTAAAGGCCGATTTTATAAACGGCATATTTAAAATATGATAATACCTTTTTTCCTCATTGGGAACACTCACAACAACAAATGGCGAACTCACAAAAGTAATTGCCGCCGCAACAATCGGTCCCTTGCAAAGAAGTATTGCCACATTCGATATGAATGCCATATCTATAGCGAAACCCGGTCTTATATGAATCGGAAAGCACCTGCAAAAGTATGCAAGTATAACAAGAACCAGAAGTTGGACAATTTCATTTCGCAAATTGTCAGCTGACTGCAGTTGAATAATATATGTATATGTGCAATATACGCCCAAAAGGGCGCCGATGACCGATTCAAAAATTGCGTATGCTTTCGCCAACGGCTTCATGTATCTCTCTCACTTCTCTTATGGAAATAGATAAGCCTTATTTTAAATATAAAAACGGGTTCGCAGATTGTTTTCATGGAATTATCGCCCCGCAAAACTCTACATTTTGCGTCGCCGACGGAGGTTCTAAAAAATCACAGCCAAGTAAACATGGCGTCAACGGAGGCAAAGAGATTAGTTAAAACACTATACTTTTTCGTCCATGACATTGTCATCATAAATATAGCCTCCAGAATTCAGAACTCTGTTCTTCCGCTAATGAAACAGGCTATATCCGCTTCGCTTAATTCTGCGAACCCGCTTTTCCCAAAAGTCAGTGAAAGATCAGCAATAGCCGATCTTTCTGTTGAGCGCGCTGAGAGTGGCCTTGACTATCGCCAGCGAATCATCACCCTGCGAGAAAGCCGTTCCGGAAAAACGGTTTGCAACGTTATTGAGCGACGACTGCGAAATACAAATAAGTGCCATCCGCTCACCTGCAATCTCAGCAAAACGCACATCTAATACTGTATATTTATTCGTAGTTTCATCTGCCAGGACGATGGCGTTCAGCGTTGCCTGAACAAGCCCTCTCCAAACATCGTAGTTGTCCTTTAAAGAGGTCTGCTTTCCAAAAAACATTTTTCCGTTCGCTGAAATATTTACCTCAACCTCAGTCTGTTCTCTTTTCTTTGCAACCGTCACGCTTTCAATTACAAAACGTGTTGACTGCTTAAACGTTGGGCTCAACTCGTTCTCAATTTGAGCGATGCTTATCACTCTATGGTCCACATCTTTCTGAAATTGAGCCATTAGAAGAGATTGAATATCACGGACTAATTGCTTTGGAGAACGCGATGTGTCGGCAAGAACATGAATTTCTTCAATTTCACCGCCAAGAAACACCACATTAGCGTTAATTACGCCAGGTAATCTAGCTATATACTCAGAATATTTATTCGAGATTAAAGCTGTAGTATCCTGTGCCATAATAAAATCACCTCACAAGTCTCATGGATTTATTATATTAAATAATTTATTTGTTGGCAATGGGTTTTGGAGAATAATTTACATAATATT
Source organism: Oscillospiraceae bacterium (assembly GCA_041891555.1). Classification (GTDB taxonomy): domain Bacteria; phylum Bacillota; class Clostridia; order Oscillospirales; family Oscillospiraceae; genus UBA2658. Next base: position 254 of record JASDTK010000319.1, on the reverse strand, counting down.
ATGCTTTTTTGTAGAAAAAAAGCAGCTCTGCGTTAGCAAAGCTGCAGTGTTGGCATTGACCTATTTTCCCGGACCGTCTCCAGTCAAGTATTTTCGGCACAGATGAGCTTAACTTCCGTGTTCGGAATGGGAACGGGTGGACCCTCATCGATAAAAATACCAACTATGTAAATGGTTATTCACCATATACCCTATATATATGTGGTGACCCGTGGGAGAGTCGAACTCCCGATTGGGGCGTGAGAGGCCCCCGT
>JASDTK010000318.1:0-8936 GCA_041891555.1 Oscillospiraceae bacterium | reverse complement strand
CTCTAAATTGGCAGGTTACTAACATTACTGCCGGTCGGCTTTTGGGGGCAGGTCAGGTAAAGTATCCTCAAACAGTATACTGCATATGAAAGAAGCGCAGCAAAAAGCAAATTAATAATTAAATATTTTGTTGCTTCTAAATTTAGTAGCTTATTATAGGTATATAGGCTACAAAAAATTATAGCAAATGATTTAACAAATGATTGTATCATATCGTCAATTATCCCTCTAATTTACAAAATCCAACACTTTTCGATATAAAATGTATACTCGCAAGTAATCCTGAATTTCAAACAGTGGCTTTATCCTATAAATAGCAAATAAGCTAAAGGAGGATGAGGTCTATGTGGGGAATAATCGAGTGGATTTTCATTTTTTTCACCGGAGCCTAATTAACCGCTTTGCTTTGCAAGCCGCACTTTATTGTGCGGCTTATTTTAATATTCGTTTTTAATCTTATTTGCGTAGTAATAAATAAATTCTGTAAGCGTAGGAGTTCCTTTATCAGAGCTAATTTTTGCTTTGTAATGTTCTAGCAAATCTTCAATATCTGAAGTTCTCCACGCCCTATCAATAGCATTTTGCATTGCTCTTTCTACACTTGAATCAGTCTTGCCATATTTAGTGCCTATTATTGTACAAAGCTTATTTGTAGGTTCCTTTATAACGAGCTGTATTGCGTCGGAAAGGTATTTATAACCTACGTGTTTGGGGCTGATACCGACATAATTTAGTTCCAGACTTATTCTTCTTGCCATCCGCTTTATTCTCTGTTCTGGAGCTTCAGTGGTATAATGTTCCGGTACTTTTGAAGCAATTTTACTATGGATCGAATTCTTCATTATTCGTAGAAAATCGACTACTTCTTTGTTTGAGTAGTCTGCCTGATGCTTTGCCATTATGAAATCTGCACCTATCTGCCGGGCATATTCATATATAACCGTACTGGAGTTATTAGTGGTTATCAAGATAAACGGATAGAAAGGCAAGTCTACTTGTTTCAAGTCATTTAAAAACAGAAGCCCATTACCACTTCCTTGATGCAGTTCTAGATCTAATATCACAGCTTCCGGAAGATAAGTCTTAACGTATTCAAGTGCCTTGTCAGAATTGTTTACGATTCCAACTAAGGATATATCGTCAAGCTCATCTATGTACTGTTGAATAGCTATGCAGGCTTCTTCATCATCTTCAATAAGCAATACTGAGAGCTTTTTATCCAAGCCAATCATCTCCAAGTGCCATTTTAGGTAATAATAGCATTATTTTAGATTATTAACAACACAAACCAACGAATAGCAACAATTTATAGTTAATAAAACAAATATTGTCATTGCGATATGTATGATATTATTGGGAATAGTTATGAAAAAGCTCATTTGTTATAGAATTTCGACTTTCTCGGTAAATACCAAATTATATATTCTAATTTGGTTTAATATGGCGGTCGGTTGCGAAAAAATCCCATCTTTCTTTGTGTAAAAGCACGCCCGACCGAAAGAAGTGCTTTTACACACTTTTTAATTTTAAGCCATACCTATATATATTAACTGGACATCGAGCACTATCTAAATAGCTAAAAATGCTTCTGTATCTAATTATCCCAAGCAGGAGGGCACCAGAATGTACCCTCCTTATAATTCTATGTGTCCATTTTGGACACCTCTTATACTTTCAGCGTCTAAGCTATTATTGAGTTTGCATTTCCTGAGTTTCAACGCACGTTGTGAGCGATGCTCACCAACCAACATAGCATTGAATGATAAAAGTAATATAGGAGTGTAACTTATGCGAACAAAAATAGTTTATTTCAGCAAGGAATCTCATCCCGGATATGGCGCCGGATATGGCGATATTGAGCGTTATGAGTACGAATGCCCTTGTGGGAAGGGTAAGGTTTGATAAGGAGCCAAGGGAATGCATAATCCAACAGTTTAATTTCTCAATGAATTTACCTTGAGGAATTTATATTTCTACTATAAGCAATATTACCTACCAAAATGCGCTAAATTCTGACCTTTTGTAAATTGATTATTATTTTAATAAAGTGTATGGTAATATTAAAAGAAAAGTTGCCTCAATATGAAAAGGAAACCCTTTGCTACACTGTCCTTCAACTGAACGATGGCGGGTATCTTGATGTAGAAACACTACCCGTGCGATTAAGTACAATGCCCGGAATAAAATCAATAAAGGATATGACCTTCAGCGGGCACGAATTTATTAACACGATTCGCTCGGATGATAACTGGGGACAAATTAAAGATACCGCGAAGAAAGCCGGCATATTTTCTCTGCAATCTATTATCGATATCGGCAAAGCAGTAGCTGCCGCTGCAATTACTGCCGCACTTCGATAAGCCCTTCGATATCTATTTCCAGCTTCAAGACGTTAAAAGGACTACTGGAATCAACGCTCAGTTCATACTTCATTACGCCGTTGATTCTCTTCCCATCGACTAAGATTTCAAGCTCTTCTTGTGTGTCCGTTATTTTTAATTCTTTTGCTGGGTAGAACTGCATTCGCGACATATCCCGCTCCCCTCCTTTCTCTCATTGCTTGTAGCTATATAATAAATGCGCAATTGCGCATTGTCAACATTATAATTGGCATTTGCGCATATTTGTGGAAATTGCGCATTTCCTTACAATATAAAAAAGAATTTAGTAGTTTAGATGGAGTTGACCTATGGATAACAGCATTTTGGTTGAAAACATAATACAAACATGCAAATCCAAGGGTATTGCTCCGACTAATGCTTGCCGGGATAGCGGTGTTGGTACAAGCTTTATTCCTGATATAAAAAGAGGGCGTACTCCCTCAGTGGCAAAGGTTCAGATTCTTGCTGATTTTCTAGGCGTTACAACCAGTGAACTGCTGGGTGAAAATAAAAAACCGCCCGTGTCCGGAGACAACGAGCGGCTTAAAGAATTGTTGGCCAACGTAGATGTCAAGACTAGAGAAGCTATAGAGCTTTTAGATCAGCTAAGTCCTGACAATCTTGAACGGGCAAAAGAGTACATTCGTTTTGAGCTTGCGAGGCAAGGAGACTCTGGAGATAAGTAATAAAAGCAGGCTTATCTCTGATCATTTCAACGCTTAATGCAAGCTTGATTTTTTCCGCGGGGCTCATGTAGTAACCTCCATCGAGGCCTCATAAATTACGCGCGCCTATATACTACCATAAATTATCATAATTAGAAATATGAGGTGTGGTTTTAGATGCGGAAAAAGAATTTGCAAGGACTGAATATACTAAAAAACAAAGTGTTTATTGTTATTATTTTCATAGTGTTAGTTGTTGTGAGTTTAATTTTTACATCAGTCCCAATAATAGCATATTTTGTCTATAATAACACACCCTCTATTTTTGCTATATTTGTTGTTATCTGTTATGACTCTTTTACAGTCTGGTATGCAATACATAGTTTTTGCAATAAAAAGAGCTAACAGTACAGAATGAAAATCAAATCCAGGAAATACCTTGTGCTCAATTTGGGCATGAAAAGGCGGTTGCATCATGTTTTGTAACTATTGCGGTCAGAAAAACCCCGACGGTGCTAAATTCTGTTCAAACTGCGGCAAGCCGCTGAATTGCACTGAGGCTCCGACATCGTCGGAAAGCATGACTTTCACAGTTACGATTTTCCGCGAAAGCCAGACATATTTAATCAATCCGCCGATAAACTTAACCGTCGATGATACCGAGAACTATTCCATACCAAACGGAGGGTCGTTAAAACTGGACTTATCTGAAGGCGAGCATGAACTGCTGTTTTTCCAATCGCTAAGAAAGCGGAGCGTAAGCCTTGATGTGTCAGGCAATATTTCCATAACCGTCAAATGGAACCGCATAACCGGCTCCATTGAAGCTCAGGTACATAAAGGCCGATAATACAAAAATAAATGTGTCCAAATTGGACACTTGATGATGGGAGCGAGCAAATATTCTTGAGATAGTTGGAACACTTACTGAAGAGTTTGCTTCTCTTCTCAAAATACCATTACCAGTAGACAGTAACATTTATCTTGGCGAAAGCAACCTTACGCATATGATGACTTCTCATCCTGATGATTTTGAAAGGTATGGAGCAGAGCTAATTAACATCATTGCTTTTCCTGATTACATAGGGTATCGGCACGACGACGGAACTTTTGAATTTATTAAAGAATTCATTGAAAATGGCGAACATGTTAAGGTTGCTGTCAGAATGTCAGCCCAGGATAGGCTTTACGCCAGATCTCTTTACGTCTTAAATGAAGGCAAAGTTGAAGCTTATCTGAATAAAGGTACAATTTTCCCAATAGTTGCCCAGAGTGGTTAGAAATAGCCATGTGTTGACAAATTGGGTCAGCGTGTGTATAATAAAGCTACAAAGATAATATACTTGATTAGGTGAAGTTGAGGATGGAACGGGCAGCCATCACCCTTGTTGGAGATGTGGGAGTGTCACCCCACCTTCTTCACCTGTTATCGAGGTGCAAGTAGCTTTATGTTGCTTGCACCTTGTTGCTATTTAAGGAGGTAGATTAATTGATTTGCATAAACAAGAAGTGCGGCGTTGAGCTACCTGATGACGCAATATACTGCCTTTACTGCGGACGGAAACAGATCCGCGAGCCAAAACAAAAGCTTCGCGGCAACGGTGAAGGCACAGTATTTAAGCGTGGCGAAACTTGGACTGCCGAGGTCGTAATCGGTTGGAAAAAGGATAAGGACGGAGTACGGCACCGTGTACGGCGTACCAAAGGTGGCTTCAGGACAAAAAAAGAAGCGTTGGAATACGTTCCAACACTTAAGAAAACGCCAAGCAAGAAGGCTGTTACTCTCTCCGCCCTCTACGATGGCTGGAGCGAAAGTGCTATGCTTAAGCTCTCCAGGTCAAAACAGACCTCTTATAAAATCGCTTACGACAAAATCGAGGATATTGCTTACATAAACATTGGAGCACTGACTATTAAAGACCTGCAGGACTGCGTTAACGAGCATGCGCCTACTTTCTATACGGCTAAAGACATTCGGACGCTGCTCTCACATCTCTATGATCGGGCCTGCGCTCAGGGGGAAGTTCAGACTAACCTAGCGCGTTATATTGAGCTTCCGGAGCTTGAGGAAGTCGAAACTACACCTTTTTCGGCGGAGGAGCAGAAAACGCTCTGGGAGGACTACAACGCAGGCAACAAATTCACAGGGTATTTGCTACTAATGATTTATACCGGTATGATGCCTGGCGAGCTGCTGCAGGCAAAAAAGTCTATGATTGACTGGGACGCTCGCCAGATAACAGGCTGTGGTCTGAAAACTAAGAAACGTAAGGAGACACCTATTTTGTTGCCAGACATTATTCTCCCTGTCCTTGAAGCCCTATGCGAGGGCGAAAAGGACAAGCTTCTCCCCTACCGCCGCGACGATTTTTACGATGAGTTTAAAAAAACTATAGCGCGCCTTGGGCTGAACCCAGAGCTCCGGCCGTACAGTTGCAGGCACACGACCGCAACAGCTCTAGACGAAGCGGATCTCCCGCCTACGATTATAAAAGAAATCATGCGCCACACCAAGTTCAGCACCACCGAGCGCTACATCCATAAGGACACCAGCGTCATGCTGGAAGCGGTGAATGAGAAGTTGAAGAAACCTGACTAATTAGTGTTTCTGATTGTTATTTCATTTCAGCATAGCTATAATCCTCAAATTATTAAAATTAGGTGAGATGTATGAATTGGTCAGAAATAATTGCAGCATTAATTAATGCAGTCGGCGTTATAGTTGCTGCTATAATTGGTATTGGTTTGATAAATCAAGTAATAAGAAGAAACTTTACGGCCAGAATGTATTCCTACTCAGATAAAGGAAAAGATTTGCGAAAAATTATCCGTGGAGCCACTCATGATATTTATATTGTAGCAAACTGCGGCAACAATTTGTTCCGCAATTATGAGGAATTTTTCTGTTGTTTAATTAAAAAGGGGATAAATATTAACATATTAATTCTTGATGAGCCGGGCTATTTAATAATGGATAATTATACGGTTAAGGGGGTATTTAATAATATTCCTGATTATGAGGCGTTACTAAATGCCTTAACAAGCTTGAGAAACATGCAATCTATAGGTAATGAAAATTTACATATAAGAACATTTCCTTCAATTTTTACGGCATCGTATATTGGGGTAGATTTAGATATTGATCCACTTTCAAGCAAATATCGAAAGAGCTCTGTTCTCCAAATTATGTTCTATCAATATAGAGTGAGTGCTAAAGACTCTCCTTCCTTTTGCATAACTCCTAAGTCAAACAGTACACATTTTAACCGTACAGTAGCCAGTATTTTTGATATGTGGGATGACGGTATAGAACAACCAAACATACAAGATAACTTAACACAATTAATGAATCTAGATAAAGGGAGCAAGACTAAATCATTGAAGTCATAAGTTGCTGTTTATTATTTCTGGAGCTTGAGAAAGTCGAAAGCCCCCTTTAATGGCGATCGGAATACCAGCGCCATGATGGAGGCTGTAAACATTTTAGAAGACCTATTTCATTTAAATGATTTAAAGGAGCTGGAGCTATTATGAAGTTGCAACCGATTATTCAAGCGAAGTTAAATAATTACAAAACTCAGCATGAAATTTCACATCTTTCAGATGGAGATGCTTTTGAAAGATATGCAAATCAAACTATTCTAACAACTCATCAACCAAGCGCTTTTAGTATTGAGAGCGAGCTACTTGATGTTATTACTGTTGGCGGCCATGATGATATGGGGATTGATGGTATATCAGTAAAATTAAATGGTGTACTTATTTCAAGTATTGATGAAGCCAAGGATGTAATTGAACAACAAAAGACTGCTGATATTGAATATATATTTTTGCAATCTAAATATAAAGAAAAGTTTGATTCTGGGGAATTTGGAAAATTTGTAACAGGCATCAAAGATTTTCTTGATATTGCCCATTACCAACCATATAATAGAAAAATTGGTAATTGGCTGATGATAAAAGAATATCTAGAAAGTGAAGATGTTTTGCAATACTGGCCTGAACCAACGGTTCGACTATATTATGTTGCAATGGGGAAATGGAGCCCTGAAGGGCATCCTCATATTATTGCATTGGAAAACAGGTTTAGGGCAGAAATAGAGAAATTTAGGGAATTTAAAACAGTGCATTCTAACTACATCGATTTAGATTCATTTAAACGGATTTGTGACGAAAACGAAAATGCATTCACCGCAATTTTGGATATTATTGATTCTTCTTCCTTACCTGAAGTAGTCAACGTAAACAATTCTTGTCTATCTGTATGTTCTGCTGAATCCCTTCTTAAAATGCTACTTTCTAGCGAAGGTCTTTTAAGGCGAAATTTGTTCTCTGATAACGTTAGAGATTATCAGGGTGATACCACTATTAATACTGAAATTTTTGAGACTATAAAAAATGATCCGGAGAGCTTTATTCTATTAAATAATGGTATTACTGTTGTTTGTGATGAAGTGAACTTTCCGAACAGAAAAATTACAATTAAAAACCCTCAAATAGTAAATGGATGTCAGACTTGTAGTGTCTTATACAATGCTTATAAAAAGGGACTTTCTCTATCTAATATGGCACTATCAGTTAAAGTTATTTCCACTAAAGATATTGATATAATTAACAGAATCGTCAAGGGCACAAACAGACAAAACATAGTATTCGATGAAGCTTTTGAAATTACAAAACCTTTTCATAAAGACTTAGAGGCTTTTTTTAGTGCATTGCCTTTGGATTCAAATAACGACAAAATTTACTATGAACGCCGTTCAAAGCAATTCAGCGATACTCCCTCCATTCTCTCATGGCAAAAAGTTAACTTCAAAATATTAATACAAAGTTTTGTGAGCATTTTCTTAAAAGAACCTCACAAAGGGCATAGACATGAATCGAAGTTATTGCAGGATTACCAAAACATGATTTTCATTGAAAATCAGTCTAAATATCCATATTATACCGCGGCATTGATTTTTCAAAAAGTCGAGTTAGCTTATCGTAAAGATTTAATACCAAATAATCTTAGAGCATATAAGGCGCAAATTTCCTTTTTATTAAAAGAAACTCTTGCTCCAAATTGCCCAAGTATTAACGACGAGAAGAAGATCGGAGAATACTGCGAAGATTTGCTGAAAATATTATGGGATAAGACTGCATTTGATGCTGGGATTTCTGAAACAGTACGCCTATTTAATACCATCACCAGTAAATGGATTGAACAACGCGGAGAAAAGTATATTAGTGGAATCAAAGATTCTGCTGACTTTACCAAATTTCTAATTGACAATATTAATTCTGGTTCATCAGAACAAATAATAACAAATAAAAAACTTAGGGGAACTATAGTTAGCGTCTTAAATGCACGAAATGGAAAGCAATATGGGTTTATATCTAAATATCCACGGGATGCTTTGTTTCATGAAAACGATAGTGTTATTAATGATTACACCAAACTCATAGGTTGCGAGGTCCTGTATGACTTCATTAAAGATTCTAATGGTCGCGAACGTGCAATGAATATTGAGCTAATCACTTGATGCGTTTATCATTTTTAAGCAAAAATTAAATCTACAGTGAACTACTTGAATTACTTTAATTATCTATTACCAGCAATCCCCCAGCTTCTTCCACGAAATCGTTGTATTTTCAATGCTTTTGCCGTCCCTGCTAAGGGAGTAGACGTGTCAAAAGCGTGCGAGGGTTCAAATCCCTCCTTCTCCGCCAAAAACAAAAGGTAATATAGATTTATTGCTTACAAAGCCAGTAAATCCAAGCCTTTCGAGAGCTTCCACGATGAAAAGTGGAAGCTCTTTTTTCGTAGATTTATTGGGGTAAAAGCTTCACTCAGGCAGGATTCAAACCTACAAGTAAAAACGAATAAGAATGGCGCCCTTTTCAGAAC
>JASDTK010000317.1:0-1551 GCA_041891555.1 Oscillospiraceae bacterium | reverse complement strand
AAAGGAACTCCGAAACGGTAACGGAGGAAATTTTAGCTCGGTTCTTATAAGCGAGCTCGGGGAAAATATTTCCCGCGGCGAGCAGAGCATACTCTTTCTAAACAGACGGGGAATGTTCAAGCTCATAAGCTGCACCGAATGCGGCTATACCTATAAATGTCCGAGATGCAGCGTCAGCCTTACCTACCACAGCGCAAATAACAGACTGATGTGTCACTATTGCGGTTATACTCAAAACGTCGATGCCGCTTGTCCCGACTGCGGCGGAAAGCTCAGCTTTGTAGGCGCCGGAACTCAGAAAATTGAAGATGAGCTGAAAGAACTCTTTTCCGAAACAGAAATTATCCGTCTTGATACGGACACAGTCGCCGCCGCGGGCTCGCACGACATTTTACTCAACAGATTCCGTGATGAGAAGGTTCCGATTCTTTTAGGCACGCAGATGGTCACAAAGGGACTGGATTTTCCGAACGTGACGCTTGTCGGAGTTCTGCTTGCGGATCAGTCGCTGTATTCCGGAGATTACAGGTCTTCTGAGCACACCTTTTCTCTTATTACGCAGGTCGTCGGACGCTCCGGCAGGGGAGAAAGCCCCGGCAGAGCAGTGATTCAGACCTTCACGCCCCAGAATCAAGTGATCTTGCAGGCAGCTAATCAGGACTACGACAGTTTTTATGCCTCTGAGCTTGAGATGCGCAGACTGCAATGGTGCCCGCCCTTTTCAGAACTTTTTGCCGTCACTGCGGTGGGGCAGAACGAGAGCCTCGTTCTCAAGAGTCTGAACGCCGCAAAGCGCATACTTGCAAAGGAGCTCGGAAACAGAGCGGATGTCCGAATCCTTGGCCCCGCTCCGCTCTCTGTCGTACGCGTCAACAACAGTTTCCGCTACAGGCTTACTATTGCCTGCAGAGACGACAAGTTTTTAAGAGAGCTGCTGTCAAACGTGATAATTTACTGCAATACTAATAAAGAATTTAAGGGCGTCACTGTTTTCGGAGATATCGGCGCCAATCAATAAAGCTGGTTACAGCAATTAATCGTGTAGGAGATAGGGATATGGCTATTCGCAGCATAGTCACAAAGGAGGACAGCTTACTTTCAAAACACAGCCGTCCTATTACTGAATTCAATGACAGGCTTCATATTCTACTTGACGATATGAAGGAAACACTGACGGTATCAGGCGGAGTCGGACTTGCGGGACCGCAGGTTGGCGTTTTGCGCAGGGCAGTTATTGTGATAGAAACCAATGTACCGGAGGATGAGGAGGAATACTTCATCGAGCTGATAAACCCGGAAATAATTTTTGAAGAAGGCGAGCAGACGGGACCGGAGGGCTGTCTGTCCTTTCCGGGACAATATGGCATTGTCACCCGCCCGGATCATGTGAAAGTCCGTGCACAGGACAGATATGGTAATTTCTTTGAGGTTGAGGGCGAAGCCCTTACCGCGAGATGTTTTTGCCACGAAATCGACCATCTGAACGGGATTCTGTTTCCTGAGCGCGCGGAGCGTATGCTTACAACCGAAGAACTGAGCGAGAAGAAACTT
>JASDTK010000316.1:0-1558 GCA_041891555.1 Oscillospiraceae bacterium | reverse complement strand
CCATTACCTTTATCCGGATGAATTCGACGACGAGCTTATCGAAACGATAGTTTCGGAGAAAAAAATTCTTAAGTATATCGACATACCGATTCAGCATATTAACGACGGAATACTCAAACGCATGTACAGGCGCGGAACGGGGAACGAAGTAAAGGCACTTCTTAATAAGCTCAGAGAACGGATACCCGGAGTTGTTATCAGAACGAGCCTTATTGTCGGCCTTCCTGGCGAGGGCGAAGCGGAATTCAACGAACTTTGCGCTTTCCTTCGTGAGGCTAAAATGGAGCGGGCGGGCGTTTTTGTGTTTTCTCCCGAGGAGGGAACTCCGGCGGCGCTCATGACTGACCGCTGCGACGAGGACGAGGCTGTGCGCCGTCAGGAAATCGTTATGGAAATCCAGACGGAAATCATGGAGGCCTGGAGCCGCTCGTTTATTGGGAAAACCGTTCAGGTGCTCTGTGAAGGCTATGACGAGGAGCAGGGCTTGCAGGTCGGCAGAAGCTTTGCGGATTCGCCTGATATAGACGGAATTGTTTTCTTTACGGGCGAGTGTGATTCCGGAGAATTTGCCGAGGTCGAGATAACCGAAACGGCCGAAGGCGAATGGTTCGGCAGACAAGTATGATTATATTTCTTTGGTTACTGAAAGGACTGGACTTAATATGACTACCGCAAGTAAAATAACAATGGCTCGCATTTTTATGATACCGTTTTTCATGGCGGCGGCGCTGATGAATTTTAAAGGGCATGAATATGTTGCGCTTGGCATTTTTATTGTCGCATCGATTACGGACAGCCTAGACGGCTATGTTGCAAGGCACTATAATCAGATTTCCATTTTCGGGAAGTTTATTGACCCATTGGCGGATAAGCTGCTGGTTTTTGCAGCTCTGCTGATTTTTGTTGAGCGCGGACAGATGGTATCCTGGGCGTGTATGATAGTGATTGCTCGCGAATTTGCCGTTACGGGACTTCGGCTTGTTGCGATGGAGGACGGGGTTGTTATTGCGGCAGGTACTTCAGGCAAGGTCAAGACGGCAGTGTCAATAGTTTGCTCCTGCGTGATGCTATTGCCGCACAATTTTGTCGCTTATCCATGGTGGTATACGGTGGACTGGATAAATGTAATTATTATCGTTCTCGTTACGGTATACTCCGGCGTGGACTACTTTATTGCAAACAAAAGGGTACTCAATACAAAGGATTGACACGATTTTATGTTCGTGGTAATATAATGTTCTAAGGTATGTTTTAGGTTGTGAAAGGGAAAAGTAGAACAAGTCCGCGTTAAAGAGATTTGCCGTCCAGGCTGAAAGCGGTAATAACGCAGGAATGTTTGAAGTGCGCCCCGGAGCCGAGGGAGGAGGAAATGCTTCCCCGTTTGAGCTGCGTTAAGGCTATGACCCGGTGTTTGCCGGCGAGTGATAAATGAGAGTGGAACCGCGAAGTTTATTCGCCTCTCACGGACAATTGTCCGCGAGAGGCGTTTTGGTTTTTATTTGAAGGAGAATGACGATGTTTGATGAATTAAAAGCTGTCTCTTATACACATCTCGCAG
>JASDTK010000315.1:0-1562 GCA_041891555.1 Oscillospiraceae bacterium | reverse complement strand
GAATGCCGCACGTCCTGCGACCCCAAGCGCGCACAACACCGCAATTATTACAAGCTCCCTCGCCTGAGGTCTGCGTCCCTCAAATATCAGTGTAAAAGGCAGCAATGTCTCGACAATTATAAGAAGTGAAATGAAATAATACTTGCGGTCTCCGAAGAAACAAATGCCGAGATAGATTGTAAGAGGTATAACCAGCAGTATCATCGCGGCGGCTAGAACGGTTCGCTTTGAAAGCTTCCTTTGATTTGCCGGCGCCCGCAGATTTTCTGTATTGCTTTCACCCCTTCGGCTGACGGCCATAGCCAGTGAAAGGCCGGCGGCAATCAGAACGATATAGAGTCCCTTACGGTTTTGATTCATGAGCCATGGTATATTTGGCTCCGCCAGCGACAAATATGCGCTTATGATGACAATAACGCCCGCCGCCCATGCGATTGCACTTCTCCACGGGGGCAGCTTAGTCATTTTTTTCTCCGCGAACTCAAAACAGCTTTCAGAAAGCAGCTCATCATTTTCGTTTTCAGCTGTCTGCTCCGGCTCAGGAGGAACCTCGCCCCCGCAGGCGGCTATAACGTCCTCGGCCGTCACCGCCTCGGGCAGAAGCTTCCTTGCCATACGGTTTGCCGATGTCGTATAAAAGCAGTTGCCGGAAAAAAACGCCCGCGGCGTATCATCTGTAACGATGTGGCCGTCGAAAAACAGTGCGCAGCGATGCGCATATTTCGCACAGAACTCAATATCGTGGCTGACCATTATAACAGTTACGCCCCGACTTACAAGTCTCTCAAGAATACCGGCGAAAATCTGCTTGAACTCGGCATCAAGGCCCTTTGTCGGCTCGTCCAGCAGAAGTATCCTCGGCTCCAGAAGCAGTACTTCAGCCAACGCCACTCTTTGCTGTTCGCCCCCAGAAAGGTCATAGGGATGCCGTCCAAAAAGCCCACCGAGCCGGCAAAGCCGCGATACGCCGGCAAGCCTTCTTTCTTCTTCATCCCCGGTAAAGCCTCTCCCTTGCAGGCTCTCCAGCAAATCCTCATAAACAGTTTTTTTCACAAACAGAGCCTGAGGATTTTGCGGTAAAACTCCCATAAGTCCGCCGAGGATTCTGTCCCCTGGTTTCGAGAGCTCCTTTCCATTCACTTTTACTCTGCCGCGATACGGTCGGCTGATTCCGGATATGAGAGACAGTGCTGTTGTTTTGCCTGTTCCGTTTCCGCCGAGAATTGCCAAAAACTCGCCTTTCTCTATTTTAAGAGACAGGCCTTTTATTACGTCGGGCAGGTCCTTTTCGTATCTGAACCACAGGTCCTCCAGTTCGATAGCGGAAACGCTTTTGTCCGTATTCCCGCATATTTTTTGCTTTTCTTTTGATATATTTTTTTCTTCAACAAGGTGCGTCGCAGCAAAATTATTAAGCCACAATCTGCCATCCCGCACCGTCACGGGGCAAGGCTTGTCACTTTGGACGGCGGCATAAATCCGCATCGGCGCAGGCATAGACAAAAACATGCTGTGCCCACTTTTTTTTAGCTTTTCGCCAACCTCACGCGTAGGCCCCTCGC
>JASDTK010000314.1:597-9056 GCA_041891555.1 Oscillospiraceae bacterium | reverse complement strand
GTGTTGTACTGATGGCAGATGCTATTCTCTGCCGCCTTTTGACACGACGCTATGACAAAGTAACAATGAAACCGCAAGTGGACTGAAAAAAGGACAGGGTTGATGATAATTTGGAGTGGTGGGCTTCTGGGAGTTCAAAACAAAGTGCTCAAAGTTGCTGGGTTCACAGCATTTAACAGTATTAATCTCAGGTTATAATAATCTTTCTAATATAGTAAAGGAGAATATCTATGACACCTAATAGTGAAAATAAACGAGTATGGTTTATTACCGGAGCAAGCAAGGGGCTTGGCTATGCTTTTACATGCGCCGCCTTGAAAGCCGGGGATAAAGTTGTTGCAGTCGCAAGGACGATTGATAATTTGGCGAAACTAAAAGAAACATATCCAGAAACCTTGCTTCCATTAAGCCTCGATGTTACAGATAAGGAGGCTGTTTTTTCTACGGTTGAAACAGCAGTTAAACATTTCGGCAGGCTTGATATTGTTGTTAATAATGCGGGTATCATGACTTTGGGTATGATTGAAGAACTAAACGAATCCGATGCTCGGAAACTAATGGACACAAACTTTTTTGGAGCTCTTTGGGTTTGTCAGGCAGTGATGCCCTATTTGAGGTCGCAGCGTTCTGGACATATCATACAGATTACAAGCATTGGCGCTATTATCTCGGGTCCGATGTCTGGTATTTACAGTGCAAGTAAATTTGCGCTGGAAGGAATGAGTGAAGCCTTAGCAAAAGAAGCGGAACATTTCGGAGTGAAACTCACTATGGTGGAACCAGGAGGATATTGGACAGACTTATACACTTCGATGAGTTACAGCAATCCATTAGATTCATACGGTACACTTTGCGATGAGCTGGCGAAACAGTATTCCGAAGATTCGGTCGATAGTGATCCTTCCTTGGCAGCGGAAGCCCTTATGAAATTAGTAGCCAGCAATAATCCGCCTTTGAGGCTTATCCTTGGCAGCATGGTATACGATTTGGCGATGGATACCTTAAAAGCACGGATGGTTACTTGGGAAGACTGGGAAGCTGTTAGCCGTGCATCAGAAAAGGCTATTCCTGCACCGGAGAGATATGGAGTATAATACCAAACAGGGGTTTTGAGGCAAGGACGAAACTATCATGAAAATTGAAATTATGGAATATAACCCGGATTGGACAAAGAATTTTGAAGAAGAGAAAATAAAATTGCTCCGTTTTTTCGGTTCTCATGCCGTAGCCATTGAACATATCGGAAGCACGGCGATACCCAATCAACGGGCGAAACCGGTTATAGATATATTTATTGGCGTTTCGCCTTTTGCGGAACTAACCTTTTATCAGCGCATTTTTAATGCAAAGGAGTATCACCACACTCCGACAGATATGACAAGCAGATATTTGTTTGCAAAATATACAAATGAAGTTTGGACCCATAATCTTCATGTTTTACCGTACAACGATGGTTTTTATCTGCGCAACGAATTTCTGCTCAGGGATTATTTAAGGGAGCATCCCAAATTGGCCGATGAATATGGAGAAGTAAAAGAGAGAGCCGCCATGGAAAATGGCAGTACCATGGAGGCATATACACGCGCAAAGACAGAATTTATTCAAAAGGTAATCGATGCGGCAAGGAAGGAAAAAGGCTTGCCCTTGCAAAGCGTTTGGGAAAGTTAGGGTGATTTACAGTTGGATATCATGATACGGAAAGAAACGGGAAAAGACTATAAACTTACGGAAGCTGTTGTAGAAAAGGCATTTCAGAATGAAGAACACAGTGACCACAGGGAACAATTTTTGGTCGCCAGATTGCGAAAAAGCGATGTGTTTGTCCCTGAACTCAGCCTTGTCGCCGAAAGGAACAAGGCAATCGTCGGGCATCTTATGCTAACAAAGCTGCTTATTAAAAATGACGGGCAGAATTACGAAGCATTGGCATTGGCTCCGGTTTCGGTCTTGCCTGAATACCAGAACCAGGGTATCGGCAGCCAATTGATTATTCATGGGTTGAAGAAATCAAAGGAAATGGGCTTCAAATCAATCGTTGTTCTCGGACATGAAGCCTACTATCCTCGATTTGGATTTAAGCCCGCAAGTACATGGGGAATTAAAGCACCATTTGATGTGCCAGATGAATCGTTTATGGCGTTGGAACTTGAAGATGGAATCCTTGGTGATGTTTCGGGAACCGTGGTTTATTGCAAAGAGTTTTTTGAATAATATATAACATTGAGAATTGCAAAATTACCATGCGGAGGTAAAGCAAATGGCTAAAGCATATGACATACAGAATTAAAACACCTATGAGGTATCAATGGAGGTAATCAATGTTTAAAGAGAAAATTATCAGAGAGATGAAAGTAGTTTTCAAAGAAATTCCTTTCGGCATAGATCATACTCTCAAAGTTTTGCAAAACGCAGAAGATATTATGAAAGGTGAAAATATCGGAGATCAAGAAAAAGAACTAATCTGTATTGTTGCTATACTACATGATATTGGTGCCGTTGAAGCACAAAAAAAGTACGGCTCAATTGACGGTGTCTATCAAGAAAAAGAAGGACCAGCAGTAGCCAGAGAAATATTACAAAAGGTAGGCTATGGCAAAAATATCGATCGAATATGCTTTATAATAGGCAATCATCATACTCCATCTAAAATTGATGGACTTGATTTTCAAATACAATGGGAAGCTGATTTGCTTGAAAATTTAACGGTTATGGATAAAGAAAAAGAACAGGAAAAGATAAAAAAATGCATCAATGATAATTTTAAAACAGCTACTGGAAAAATGATAGCCTATGAACGTTTTACTTTATATTAGAATTTGTCGGATAGCTTGGATTTTAAATTATTTATATAACAGGAGGTTGCGAGAATGAGACCAAAAGAGGTTTTACAGAAGTTTGTTGATGCGTTCAATCAGGCTGATGCCGAAACATTATCGTTACTTTATGCGGAGGATGCCGTCAATCATCAGGTTGCCAATGAGCCAGTACATGGTCGGGACAATATTAAAAGATTCCTGGAGGATGAATTTGCACAAGCAAAGATGGTTTGTATTGTGGAGAATATATTTGAGGATGGTCAGTGGGCGATTATGGAGTGGCGCGACCCATTAGGACTCCGAGGTTGCGGTTTCTTCCAGATTGTGAATGATAGAATTGTTTTTCAACGGGGTTATTGGGATAAGCTCTCTTTCCTGAAACAACATGGTTTGCCGATTGAGTAACACAATTTGAGCATCGATCAGATTTTAATCAAGAATTATCTGTATTTTGTGAAGGAGGTTACTAAATGAGGTCTAAAATTAAAAAAAATATTAATCCAAGAATTTTATTTAGAATTGGGATTGTACTATTAATGTGTTATTTCGGAGGGATATTTTATTTTTACAATATTCAAGAGTATAACCCCTATGCTTCTGCGGGGGCTGATCTTGATGCTCTAATTCACAGCGTATTGTTTTTACCTCCAACTGCAATATGCTTGATATTATCTCTCATATTACATATAAAAGCCAAAAAGTGAATCGCACTGTCTATTGCGAGCATATATACGAGGCTACAAATTCCAATTTACCGATTTGAACCTATGAACAACATTTTTGATAATACAATTTTTTGATGAGTATACGAAAATGTCACGAAGTCAGCAAGGCTTATCCGGTGCGGGCGAATGGCATCAGTTCAATGCCTTATTTCCTGACTTAAGCGGCAAAAGCGTACTCGATCTTGGATGCGGTTACGGTTGGTACTGCAAATATCAATGCAACCTTAAAACAGAGGAACTTGGTAGATATTTATTGGGCGTTGGCCTTATTTAACATGTCAAATAAACATAATGGATATTCAGCGGATGATTGCAGAATAAATGAAATAGAGGCTCCGGTACTGAGCTTTTGGAGTGAAAAGGATATAATAATACCAGAAGCTACAGTAAGAGAAACTGTTGAAGCTTTGGGAGACAAAGCTGAGTTGATTATTATTAAAGATAGTGGACACTCTCCTTTAGTTGATTGCCCTGATTTGCTGATGAAAAAGATCAGCAATTTTAATATATAATTCAGCTCAGGCATATGTGAAATGCTAGAGCCTGTACCAAATTATTTATGGGGCTTGGTGTAGAAGTTGAAGTTATAAAGCCTTTGTAAATGCGGGAAAATATACGCAAGATGGCGCAGAATATACAAGAACAATATAAATAAATTACCTATATTCACTCCATCTTGTCCACAATAATTTGTAGTTTACAAATATAGCGTTTCTTGTGTTACACAAGAATATATAAAGCAACACTTTATTCTTTTTCTGTAATAAAATTTCTTAGAGTGAGAGGTTCTGGTGGGTTCACAGTGAACCGCACCTGGGTTCAGCAGAAGAGCGGAATACCTCCCTGGCGGGAAATCCGCCCTTTTGCTTTACCATCCCCTGCTATTTTCTTAAAGTGAGACGGTTGGAGCTGTTGCTTCCATTCTCCCGGTAGCGCGGCTCCTTTTCGATCAGCTCAGCTCTGACCAGATCATGGATTGCGCGTTTAACGGTACTGCGGGAAAGCTGCAAGTCGGAGGCAATCGTTTTTACCGCAGGCCAGCAGTCCTTACCTTTTCCTGCCCGGTCACAAAGGTATAGATAGACAGCTCTCGCCCGATGGGGAAGCTCATCGGGCGAGGCTGTATAAATGTGGTTGAAGTAGCTCATGGGAACCTCCTTTACGTTTTGAGCACATTGCGGCGGCGCATGGTGTTTTCAGACGGTTCTGCCACCGGGGTATGAAGGGTTCCTCTTCCGGTGGTTGGTTCCAGCATCTCCCCGGTTTCTTCGTCCACCATAAGGCAGGCCGTGTGCTTGCGGACGATGTTTTCCTCCAGCATCTGCTTATCGGCGTAGACCACCTTTCGGTGCGCTTTTTCCTCCACAGTATAAGGCTCTCCAAAACGAATACCCCAATCAAGGAACAGCCGCAATTTTGTCCTCATGGGATGGGTGCCGGTTTTCATCACAACAAAGTTACCCTTGGGAATGGATTTTAGTTCATCAGGCGTCATGAGGGGACGCTCCATCATCTGTAAGGACTGGCTGGGATCGTTCTTTCCGCGGCTTACGCTGCCACTCATGACGGTGCGGCTGCCCAATGCTTTACTCAGCACTTCGGCGGTTTGACTGTTGGGAGCGAATCCACCGAAGATGGTGTCCTGGCAGTTGTCCACGATGATTTCCGAACCCTCTTTGCCGTAATTCTTTTCGAGCTGACCGAAGGACTGGATGATCGGTACCATCGCAAGCCGGCGTGAGCGGCTGGCTGAAAAAATCAGCTCCAGTGACTCGATGGCTGGGAGCGTTCCGAGCTCATCGCAGTAGAACATCACGCGGTTTTTCAGTTTACCGCCGTTTTCATCCGCAACGGCAAGGATCTCCCGGTAGAGCTGTTGGATCATAAGGCTGACCATGAAATACTTGGTCAAATCTTCTTCGGGAAGTACGATAAACAGAGCGGATTTTTCATTACAGAATTTCTCCGCATCAATGGCTGTTTCAAAACAGAGAATCTGTTCCATTTCGGAGTCGAGAAAGGAATTCAACCGGGATAGCACAGTGGAGAGTACCGATGCCATGGCCTGCTCTGCGGAATTTAGGGCCGCTCCTGCAAACCAGCGAGCCTTGTGGTCGGAAGGCAGTTTGTCCATTAATAGCTGGAACTGGCTTTTCCCCTTTACCTTGCTGGGCGCCAGCAAGTCCTGAACCAATTTGAACACGCTGATGATATGGCGGCAGTCCACCTTTTTCCCATCTGCCTCAGTGGGCGGCAGATACTCGGCAATCAGCAAAATCACTGAGGAGAGGAGTCCTTCAGCAGCATCATAAAAAAACTGTTTTTGTCCGGAAAACTCCCCCCTGGCGTTGATGATGGTTTTGGAGATAATCTTGGCGTATTTCTCTGCTTTCGCCTTTGCTACAAGGTTATTTTCGTCGGCAAGGTACGCATCCATGTAGGTGTTCACCAGATGGAGCATATTGTTGCCGTCTGAGCGAGTGGGATTTCGAAGATCGATAACCGCCACATGGTAGCCGTAGTAGTCGCGGGCGATGGCTCCGTAGTTCCGATACAGGTCGCCCTTGGTGTCGGTGGCCAGGAAACTCATACCGGAGGCACAGGCATATTCCAGATTGGGGTATAAAAAGTATGCGGTTTTCCCGACGCCGGACGCACCGATCATGAGACAGTGGACATCGTCCTTGTCCACCATTGCCGTGACTTTATTTTTTGCGCCTACGCTTCCGAGAATGATTCCCTGCTCGGCGGCAGTGGGGAGGCATTGCCCCTGCCTCCACAGCTCCGGCTGAAAGGGGATGTGCTGATAGGTATTTTTGATTTCCTGCTTAGAAGCGAACCGAGCCGTGCCATGCTGGCCGTCGCCCACCGTGCGGGACTTGATCCCGTTCAAGGTATAATAGTGAGCCAAAAGAGAAAGGCCGCCGATGACGAGAAACATCACGGCGGCCACTGCGATTAGAATGTAGACTTGAGATTGCATGGGGAACTCCTTTCGGTTTGGTATATTTTGTGGTACTATAAATCAAATGAGCTACATGAACAGAAATTTATCGGAGTGAGAAGCCAATTAGTACTTGCCAAATAGGAGGCATTTGAAATATTATGGCCGAAAAAAATGTGCTAGATTTTAAGAGCCGCGAAAAATTTAGAGAATGGCTCATTCAAAATCATAATAGAGAAACCGAATGCTGGGTAGTTACCAAACGTGGTAAGGAAAAACCCAAAGACGCTATTTGGTATTTGGATTCTGTTGAAGAAGCTCTGTGCTTTGGATGGATTGACACCACAAATAAGAAAATAGATGGTGTTACCATGCAGAAATTTATGCCCCGCGCGAAGAAAAGCCCGTGGACCGAACTAAATAAAGAAAGATGCCGCAGGCTTGAAAAGTTAGGACTTATGACAACATCAGGAAAAGATGCACTTCCTGATATGTCGGATACAGGGTTTATCATTGATGATGATATAGTGCGGGCGTTTGAAGCAGTTCCTCCTGCGTGGGAATACTTTCGGAAATGCCCTCTGCTGTATCAACGGGTTAGAATTGATTCCATCCAACGTGATAAGAAAAGGGATATAGAAGTTTACCAAAAAAGACTCAAGAAGCTGATTGAAAACTCTAAGCAGAATAAAATGTTTGGAGATTGGAACGACTATGGCAGATTGCTGGAGTATTAGGATGCCCTTCAACAAATCTCTATTTGCGTGAGGGCATAAATAGAGCAGGCTTTCTTAGTGTGTCTATTCATTAAACCTTATAGAAAAGTAGGAGCAGTCAATAATCTTGACCGCTCCTTTTTGCCTACACCATCTTCATCCCTAAGCCGCTATGCCTTTGCTGTGCTGCCGCTGTTAAATCGTCATTCCAGTCCTTTGTCTGTGAGATAAGCCGCTCAGAAACATATCCTTTTTCTGTAAGTTGACTTTTCAGCCGCCCGCTTGCCTTGTGCCCGGCTTCATCATTATCCAAACAGAACGAAACCTGTCGGAGCCGTGGGTGCTGCTCCAGCATCCATATCATCGCATGACCACCGACACCGCAGAGAGCCACATAGTTGTGTTCCTGCCAATCCTGGGGATGAAGGGTGATATAGGACAGTAAGTCGATGGGAGCCTCAAACACATAGAGACGGTTGCTTGTGCCGATGTGGTGGAAGCTGTAGTTTGGATCGCAGCTATCCACATTTCCCTTGAAGCCGGTTCCCTCGGTATAGAGCCCGCGCTTGTGGGCATGGCGGGGAACGCCGTTCTCATCGTATCCTACAAAAACGGCGTTATGGTATTCCTTCATACCGTCCTTGGATTTTTCACAGCTCTCATACAGGAGCTTTGCCTTGGCAAAGTAACTGACCACTTCACGGTCGATGAGCCGGGTTTTCACCAAGTAAGCATAGACGCGGCGCATATCGCTGTGGGGATTCGGGAGGGCAAAGGGCTGTTTCCGTTCCTGCTTCTTTTGCGAAGCGGGCCGGTAAATTTCGTCTTGCTCACCGCCCAGTAGCATGGTCACGGCTTCGGGGAAGGTGAGACCATAGAAGTTCCGCACGAAGTCAATGGCATACCCGCCGCTCTCTACGGAGTGATCGTACCACTCGTTCCCACGGACGGTGATGCTATGGTCGGCCTCCAGCCGCTTATCACGGCCGCTGGGGATCAGCTTCTCACCCTGCCGCTGGAGAAAGTCCACAAGGTCCACATTGTTAGCACGGTATTTCTGGTCATCCGTAAAATGCACATATACACCCATGGGCGTACCTCCTATCTATGGCGAGTGCCGATTCTATGAAAAAAAGCCGCCCTTTTCACAGGACGGCAATGGCTTTGAAGCAATTTTCCCTTGATGGGTGGCCGCTTGATTTTCTTTTTCTGTTTCTTCACGGTTATCCTCCAATCGTTATAATGACATGGTCTGTTC
>JASDTK010000314.1:0-587 GCA_041891555.1 Oscillospiraceae bacterium | reverse complement strand
ATCCCTCGCATGGCCCTGCGCCTGCTTTTTCTCACGGAGCTTGCGGAGAAGCTTCCGGTCGGTTCGCTGGCCGGGCGGTTTCAGCGGCGGGGCGTTGTCTGCAAAAACACGGCTCATGTGATGCAGGAGCCGTGTTCCCGCCAGCAGAACGGAGGGGTCTTTGAAATCATCCATATGGTCGAGGAAAAATTGGGCATAAATGTTGCCCTGTGCTGCCGAGAGGGTAAACCAACGGACGGCAGTTTCCTTGTTTTTGGGGACATCTTTTCCCATCAGATACAGCTTGCCGAGAGTGTACTGTGCATACTGATTCCCCTGTTCTGCGGCAGCCGTCAGCAATTGCAGGGCAGTCTGAATATCCTTTGGCACATCCTCGCCCATGAGGTAAATCTTGCCCAGCCGGTACTGTGCAAATTGATTGTCCTGACCGGCAGACCGTTTTAGATAATCCAGAGCTTTGGGGACATCCTTCGGAACATCCTCCCCCTTGAAGTAGAGGACGCCGAGGGCATATTCAGCAAATTGGTTCTTTCTGTCGGCGGCAAAGGTCATCCAGCGAATGGCTGACTCCACATCAAACAGAAAGC
>JASDTK010000313.1:0-1571 GCA_041891555.1 Oscillospiraceae bacterium | reverse complement strand
GAAAAAACACTACAAAATCATTGGGCTCAACTACTCCTGCCGTTTCGGAGAAATTGACGTCATCGCGGAAAACAAGAAGTACGTTGTCTTCGTCGAGGTCAAGCTCCGCAAGTCAGACAGCTTTGCCGAAGCGCGGGAGTTCGTAACGCAGTCTAAGCAGGAAAAAATCATCAAAACCGCGTCGCTTTGGCTGCAAACAAACGAAACGGAGCTTCAGCCTAGATTCGACGTAATCGAGATATACGCGCCCGAGGGGGCAACATCCAAAGCCGTGAAAATCAATCACATAGAAAACGCATTTCAGTGAGGAGCATTTCAATGAAGTATTACAGCACGAGAGATAAGAAAAATGTAGTAACGGCGGCTCAGGCGATTGCACAGGGGCTTGCCTCTGACGGAGGACTTTTTGTTCCCGAAGCTATCCCGTCCGTAGCGCTCTCTGATATTGAAGCGCTCTGCAAAATGGACTACCGCGCAAGAGCTGTTGACATCATGGGCAGGTATCTTGACGAGTTCACGAAAGACGAGCTGACCGCTTTTGTCAGCGGCGCTTATTCCGATAACTACGACTGCAAGGAAATCGCTCCCACGCGTTTTCTTAACGATAACACCGGAGTTCTCGAGCTCTGGCACGGTCCCACCTGCGCTTTCAAGGACATGGCTTTGCAAATGCTCCCTAGGCTTTTGACGGCTTCGCTCAAAAAGTTAGGCGAAAAGCGCGAGGTCTGCATCCTCGTCGCAACCTCCGGCGACACGGGCAAGGCGGCTCTTGAGGGCTTCGCTGACGTTGAAGGCACGTCAATCGTCGTTTTCTATCCGCGCGACGGCGTTTCAGACGTTCAAAAGCTTCAGATGACGACTCAGCGCGGCAAGAATGTCTTTGTTTCAGCGGTTGAGGGAAACTTTGACGACGCGCAGACTGGCGTTAAAAAGATATTCAGCGACCGCGAATTTGCAAAGAAGCTCGATGAAAAGGGCGTTTTCCTGTCCTCGGCGAACTCCATCAACTGGGGCAGACTGCTTCCTCAGGTCGTCTATTATTTCTCCGCGTACTGCGACTATGTCAATTCCGGCAAAATCAAAACTGGCGACGAGCTTGATTTCTGCGTGCCGACTGGCAATTTCGGCGACATTCTCGCAGGCTGGTACGCGAAGAAAATGGGCCTGCCTGTCCGTCGCTTAATCTGCGCCTCAAACAGCAACAATGTCCTTACGGACTTTATAAATACCGGTGTTTATGACCGCAACCGCGAGTTTTTTACAACAATTTCTCCCTCGATGGACATACTTGTTTCCTCGAACCTTGAGCGGCTTTTGTTCATGCTTTCGAATGATACCTCCGTCAAAGGCTGGATGGGCGAGCTCAAGACAACGGGCAAGTACGACGTCGGCGCGAAGGTACTTGCGGGCATCAAGTCCGACTATGACTGCGGTTTTGCAACGGACACCGAGGCAAAGGCTCACATCCGCGAGCTTTTCAATGCTTCCGGCTATCTTATGGACACCCACACCGCGGACGCCTATGCTGTGCTCGCCAAAATGCGCGCGGAAGGTTCGATTTTTCCGACCGT
>JASDTK010000312.1:4507-9163 GCA_041891555.1 Oscillospiraceae bacterium | reverse complement strand
AATTACACATAAAGTACGATCATATTTTTCAAAATGAATTGATTTATATTCAATGGTTGATCAGGTTTTTGTGGTAATTATAAGAAAAACATGTTCTCATATTTCTACCAAAGAGAGATTAAGCTTAAAGTTGCCTTGCTATAGATGACTAAATTTTGTTTCATTTGTTCTTTGCAGTTTTGAACGCAAAACACATAAACGTCCGCTTGGCGCATAGCAATTTCCGCATAAGTATTCGTAACCGAATCCCAAGCCAGAGTTTCACGGATGTCAAAACGAATATTGGATATCCTTTTTTGCGCCCAACTCTGCAAATAGGCTGAGGTTTTCACTTCGATTTTTATTCCTTCGGGTGTCAACACGTCAAAAGCTCTCCAGCCTTCGCTAACACCATTGGCACAGTGCATTGCCAGAGAAACAATGTACTCGGCGAGTTTGCCACGCTCCGTATTTCCCATCAGGTCGGAGTATGCCCATCTCCAAAAGTCTACAAGATGAGCGGAGCAGCAGCCGTTAAGGAAACACTCGTCACCATGCTTTTTTTCCACGGTCAGTGCCGGATATTGATATTCACAATTAGCCACGATGTTTCCCCCTTCTTGAAGCTTATTCCTCTGTTTGTGCATCCTCATTAAAGATTCTATCGAGTTCGGCATTAGATGTCACACCGCGGACCCTATTTCTGACGCTCAGTTTTCCCATATCCAAGCGATAGAAGTGATCTCGCTTATCCGCTCCTTTTGCCTTGCGGATTAATTGAATACGTCCGAAATGCTCTCCGTGCTTCTCTGCAAACTTGGCCAATCCGACGGCTTTCGGATAATTATCCTTACGGCTTGAGTCATGCGGTTCCAGTACATCAAAAACATATCCATGTGCATCAGCTCGAACAACAATCAGGTCAGGGAACATCGAAGTTACCACACCGTCCACTTCGTATGGAATTTCCAATGACCACCTTTTACGGTCAAGGTTGCGGAGCCATGCTACAGCACCCTTTTCATCCTTCATTTCTTCCCTGATAACACCAAGTTCCCAGTCATTCAGGCTTACCTTGAATTCACCACCATCAGAAGGGATGTAGAGGTGCTTTTCCAGAATTACAGCATCTTCGCCAATTAAAAAATCAATGGTTGGAGGCAGTTCCCAGTCAAGAGCAATTGGGGTTGTTGATGATAGAGCCAGCTTTTTGTAAGCATCTCTACGATCCTCTTTCAATTTTCGGAATGCTGTTTTATGCATGTCATATAATTCGTTGAACAGCTTGTCTGCAAACGATTCAAGACGCTCCATGGCTGCATTGTCGTTTGTCAACACAATAATTTCTGTTTTTACATCCTTAAAATCACGGACAGCGTGACGGACCCAATATTCCTTGTGCAAACCCTCGCCGAGCACTTTTCCCGCCCGTTCAAAGAGATTGTTGATATCAAATTCTGAGAGCTCCACAATTTCTGATATGTTGTCTGTCGTCCCTTCTGCGCCGCTGCCGTAATCTATGGTAAGCGTTCGCAGCGCCAAGCCGGTAACAGCTTTAGAGATCTCTTCAAATTTGCCGCTTTTCTTCAATTCGGCTATTTCCGATTCAAACTCATCAAGCACCCTTTTCAGTGTGCTTTTTCGAGCTTCAGGGGCAATCATGTCCTGCGTTAGCGCACGGGCAAGCGCAATCAGTCTGCGGAGTGCGGGTTGTTTCCTCGCGGAATCTATGCGATAGGTTATTAAATTCATATCGCTAAATACATCGGCAAATGCAGGATCACGTTTCAGGGTGATGAGCTCCTTATGCGATCCGGTTTCAGCAGGAACAATTGCCTCACTGTCGCGCAATGCCTGCTCCACCATTTTGACTGTTTTTTCATCAAAAAAAGGAAGAAATAGACCTACATTGTTCAGTTCGGCATCAGACTCCACACGACGGGCAAGCGGGGTACGTATCATACGTCCGAGCAATTGGGCGATATAAGTATAATCGTTTGCATGCCGGAACGACATCATTGTTTCGGCACGGGGGCAGTCCCAGCCAGTGGAAAGATTCATTTTAAAGAACACAACGAGAGCCTTTTCATCTTCTTCAATGCGGGAAGCATCCACCCTGCGTATATCCAGCCCATGCCTTTTAATGGTCTCGTGTTTATCAAACGTATGAACAACTTCTCCAGCTTGAAGTCTGCGCCCGATCGCATCTTCAAGTATGGAGATGCAGGAATCCAAATCTGTTTGAGTGATTTCCCGTTCATTTCCATCCTCAACCTGAATGACAAGAACAGGGCGGACGGGTTTCTTAATTTCCTCGTGGTCACAATAAGACTGCCATCGTTCACATTTCTTTTTCCAATTGGCAACGGCTTCCTTAAACATCGTCATATCGGCACCGATTGCAATGTCGGGGAAGTGAATAATAACTCTGTCTTTCAAAAGACCGGATTCTCGCACATCTTCAGGAGGAACGACAACTTTTTGTATAGTAGATGTCGTATCGGCCACAAGCTTTTGAAACCGTTGAGGCGTAGCGGTCACTCCGATAATAAGAGGCATAACAGGGAGACCATCTTCTTTACTTCCTTTAATAAATTTCTGCATGATAGACTGTGCTTTATTTTCGGCCTGTGGGGATGTAAATGTTCCTCTATGCGCTTCATCGATTACAACAAAAAAGGACTTGGGCTGACGCTCCGCAGTATTTGCAATTGTTTCCCAAATCGTATATTCGCGCAAATTGGATTTCTGCGTGAGCAGCTTGTCCGAACCGAGCTTTTGTGTATTCAGAAAATAGATGCCGCCGGGGGTAAAATACTCTGCATCAAAAGTCGAGTCAATTACCCGAATGTCCCTTGTGCGAAATTTTTCCGATTTGCTTTCAATTTTCAAACGTGTCTGCTCATTGAGTTCCGGCATATCCGAAAGCCAAACGAAAACAGAATCCGGCTCCGCTACTCCATAGGCATGGCCGAAGATAATATCTTCAAATAAAGCGGTCATAATAATTGTCTTACCGGCACCTGTGGGAGCAGTAAACGAAATGACCTGAGGATCTTTTTCACTCCAATAGGCATGTGCTTTTTTTATCTTCTCGTGCAAGTCGGCAAGTGCCGATTCTTGAAACGGAAATAACGTTGCTCTCATAGATTATTCCTCCTGCTCCCGATTACGAAATTATCAATATAGTCGCGGTATAGCTGATAAGTTTGCTCGATCCCAATACCATCCGACATCTCTCTGAACGCTTCCTCAGAGTTTGTAACAAAATATACCGTACCAATATTTTTCGTTTCCAGCAAAGCCTCGGCAAATTTACCGTAGCAGTCTTCATCAAGGAGAACTGCAAAAGAGTTCTGCGGCAAAATCAACATATTCGGCAGTTCCGCACTGTCCAGCTCGGGGCGCTTGCCAATCGCTCCAGCTTTCAGCCATAGCAAGGGAAGAATCTCGGCGAATTGCTGACCGAGCGACACGCTGTTTTTGTCAAGAAAGCCAAGCTTGAAGTATTCTACATTAGCGGCGAAACCTTCGCTCATCGGGCGCTTCAGAGGTTCGGTTACCGTGACCGTACCGAGAAGGTCCACGACCTTTTGTCTGATGTTATTATATGTTCGGCTGTCTTTTGCCACGATATAGAAATCGGTTATATGCTCCTGATCTTCAAGGACATTGAGCCATTCATCAGCAGCATCAGGGTCAAACAACACGGACGCTGTATGCTTTTCTGATACAATGAAACAGCTGTCTGCTTTCACGAGAGACTGCGGCAGCTTATCCTTACCGATGAGAGCAACAATCTGCTTTTTCGCAGCAGGGGTAAGTGATGCAGGATTTTCAACAAAGCCAAGCTGATAGAACGAGCGATTGACTTCTTTTGTCGTTGTTTGGTTTGTAAAATATTCGCCTGAAAGCACCGTACCATCAGCCCGTTTGCCGAGAATGCTGTACTCCGTGCGCGGCCAAGTCACCGAACGGCAAATGCCGTGCTTTTCCCATTCTGGATCACCCGGCTGGTATCCACGTTCAGTCAATAGTTGGGCTTCGGCTTCAGAGACTTCGTTGTTTGTTACAAGGATGCATCGCCGTTTTCCATTGTCCTCAGCGTTCAGCAGATTAACAGCATGAAGAGTCGTTCCACTACCGGCGAAAAAGTCAACAATAAGAGCGCTGGGATTATCCTTAACAGAAGCATATAGGCATTGCAAAACAGCATATAGAGATTTCGGAAAATCAAATGCTTGTCCCCGATTTAATATTTTAGTGAGAAGTTCTGTCCCATGGGTACTTGCATCAAGATGGGAACCAGTCCACACAGTTTTATATTTTTTTGAATTCCTTTCCCTAAGTTGGTAGTACACTTGCCAGCCGTATTTCTGTTCCCGTACAGAGAGTTTCCCCAGCTTAAGTTCGTCTTTTGCCCTTGGTGCTGCATAATGCCAATTTTTCTGTACCCCATCTTCATCGAAAGGCCAAATTACACTTAATGAACTGTCAGGGAACCTTTTCTTGACATCATTAGGAACATCGTAAGATGGCTCCTGATCAAGTGGAAGATACTCGCCTATCTCAACTACACATTGCTTATTAGTATCAATATATATTGGATAAAATTTCTTATGCCGTTGTGTTCTGAGGGAGCCTGAGCCTGTGCGTCTTAGATTTCGAACTTCCCCG
>JASDTK010000312.1:0-4497 GCA_041891555.1 Oscillospiraceae bacterium | reverse complement strand
CGCCAAGACCTATTGCAGTTTCTTGACAAATAATATCCAGACCATGTCTAACCAAAAAAAGTCCATACTCATTTGATTTAGCCATGTTTTTGCCGCGTCTTCCGCGTTTACTGTGTTCAATAGTAACAATAAACCGATCATATTCTGGAAACATACTCATCAATATACAGTCTAAGTGAGATAATTCGTTATCATCTATTGTAATAATCAGTATACCTGTTTCTTTTAAAAGACGTTTCGCAATCAATAGACGTTTCTTCATCATCGAAAGCCATTTGCTATGCCTGTAAGCATCATTGGAATCCACATAGTCGTTGTTATATTTCCAGTCCCTTGCCCCTGTGTTATAGGGCGGGTCTATGTATATGCAATCCACTTGTCCTTCGTAAAGGTACTCCAAAAGCTGAAGAGCATGGTAGTTATCCGCTTCAATAATCGTGTGCCAGAGGCTGTCATTCGGCGAATTTTCCACTCTAGCAATGGGTTCGAGCGAAGGAAAAATAGGATCGCCAAACTGTGCCACAGCAACCAGATCGCATAAAGATATGGTTGTTATTTCTGACGATACTTTATCCTCACAGACGGCAGTTTTGCCGTCAATTTTTTTTACTATGTAAATTTGGTTTAGTTTTCCTGTCTTGCGTGCAACGGTCGAATCGCACCTTATGGGCACGCCATAGAGGGGAGTGCATTCAGGGACATGTTCCTCAAATACCAGACCGAACTTTTTATTTTTACTGATGCGGGTTACTTCCTCCGTCAACCGTTCACGCAGCATTGGGTCAGTAATTTGCTGTAATAGGTCTTTAATAGCCGCCATGTGCTTTTATCTCCTTATTCTTCATCGTTTCGCTGTTCTGTTTTTGCTTTATCTTCGGCATCTGCTCTGGAAATGGGCTCCGTCTCTGGTACAGCATTTTGCCGACTCCAAGACTTGCCAAACAATTCATTACCCACGGACAGGCGGAGAACTGACGCCTTATCAACGATTTTGTATGTATTTGGTGTATAAGTATCTGCCTTATCAAATGCGATGAACACTTGCTTGCCGCTTTCACCGCTTTTCTGATACAAACCAAGTATCTGTTCAAAATCGGCATCCTCTATACGCTTAACGATGCTTGAATCATGAATCAGAACAGGGAGCGGAGTTAAAGCGAGCATACTCAGATCGTATACCACAAGACTCTTAAACGCTGTTCCTTCACTCTTATCATCGGGGGTTTCAAACTCAAAGGTCTTGTCCGGTTTTAGCGTCAATTCTGGTGCGGTTCTGTCACCGCCGGTAATAATATCATTAATTCGCTTCATTTCAGCGTTCACTTCATCCTGAGCAGCGGCGAGAGCTTCTTCCTGCCGCTTACGGAGATTCGCCAGCAGATGTTCGATCTCCTTGCGCTTTTCCATTTGCTCCATTTCGCCTTGCAGTGCTTCGTTTTCTTCCACCAGTTTTTCTATTTCCCGTGACACACGGGCGTACTGAGTAAGAATGGATTGCGAGAGAGATTTGGCGACTCCTGAACCCTCGATTTGCTTCTCATAGTTTGCAATATCAGCATCTATGTATTCAATTTGCGGCGTCAGCCGTGCAATTTCTTCCTCAATGTCAGCACGAAGAAAACCGTTGATCTTAGCATGGAAAGCTTCGACATCAGTAAAAGCATCAATTTTAGCATCAGGGAAAAAATGGAGCAGCGCCGAAAAGTCTTTTTTTAGCACTCCGTCATTACCAGGCATGTTGTTGCGGACTGCATTAAGCTGGGATATCAAACGACTCTTCCGGCGGCTCAGTTTACCCAACTCACTCTTAATTTCAGCAAGCCGCTCCGCTTGCTGCGGATCAATACCCAAAGCGCGCAGGTTGGCCTCTTCATTTTGCCTGCACAGCCTCTCCCGGCGCTTTTCCAGACTTTCTATTTTATCTTTATTCTCGCCAATATCAGCCGTGATATCCGATATGGAACGTTCCGCTTGTTTGCTTGGCTTGATGCCATAGCTTTCTTCGGCGGTCTTCAGATCCTGGATGGCTTCAAACTTATCCAATAATTTCATAAGGTACTCGACAGCCGTTGCCATTGATTCGCGCTCGCTTTGCAGAGGCTTGTGTTCATTATGGCTTCCATGGCCGTAAATACGGAAGAATCTTTCTACAATTTCATCAAAAGTAATACCCCTCAGAAGTATTCTATACTCGTGGAACAGCCATTTGCGATAGTTCGGCACACTCATTTCCTCAATGACATGGAACTGGCTGTCGCAGCGATTCACCACGGACGGGCGGCTTGTGCTTCGAGAAAAAAAGTAGGAAAAGCCATCAAATTCAAAGATGAAGTTTATCGTGTGGTGATCAAGATGAGTGATCACATCCTTTGCGGATTTTGGGTAGTTATCCCCTCCAAATACAAAATCCAGTATCAGCAGAAAAGTGGACTTGCCAATAGCGTTGCTGCCATCCGAACTGCCAAGGATGACGTTAAGCCCAGGCCGGAAATCCTCCGGCTGAGTTTTAAACTTCTCGCATGTTATCCGCTTTAACATAGTGGAGTACCTCCGTCCCATCAGGTATTTCTATTTGCCCAAGTTTATACAAACAATCAAGAGCATCAAGAAATATGCTTATTTCCGATACCTTTGTCCGTGTCGCTTCGAGCAGTTCATGCGGGGTCATATCCCGCTCCTCTAATTTCTCCAAGATAGGCGCAAAGAGAGCAATGACGCTATCGGAGAAAGAATTAACTTTGCTTGGTATTTTCATTGAACAAATCACACCTTTTCACTAAATATCCAACAATGATCTCACAGGCGTCTCTATGTCTCTGTCCAACTTGTGAAAATAGTTTTTCAACTAAGAGATCTGCTATGTATTCCTGTGGATCGATGATATCTGATTTTTGCTGTATTCCACTTTCGAGCAGCTTATAAGCGGATTTCATTAACTCCCCAAACATATTCGTGTCAAATCCAATTTCCTGTTCAAGACGGGAGCAAGTGTTTTTTACAGTTTTATATAAGCGAGCCATACTCGCATTAATCTTGTCCTTCAGGAAAGGTTCGTGAATCTTACGATCAATCTCAACCAAATCTTTGATATCTGTTGGCTCCAGTCCTTGCGCGTTCTTTGTCTTATGAACTTCTCGCAGAACGGTCTCTATTTCATCCTGAAACTTAATGCCGGATATTCTGTCAAGAAATGCCTGAATATCCGCGCAACGGTGTTTTTTTTCAAGCAACTCTGCTATTTCATCAGATGACATCGCCGGAACAAGAGGAGCACATTCGTTTGTACATAATGCTACCGCATTTTCATAGCTGTCCGCTTCATCTGGTAACTGCTTCAAATAGACAATTTCACAGTTTTTAACCGGAATCTTCCCTCGCTTGGGAATTCCAAGATAACCACCGCAATATAAACACTTACCATTAGCTTCTGACAGCAGAGTAACAAGCAGGGAATCGTCCTGTTTTGATGGCTGAGGTAATTGCTTGATTTTGTCTATCACATACTCTGCGACACCTTCGGCGAATTCTGTATCGGTCTTTCCGTTTCTATAATCATAAGTGCAGATCCGATCTGACACATTATCCTCAAGGAGCGTTATTTCTTCAATCCGAGATGTGAAGGAAAGAACATACTCTTGTGTAACAGACCGAATCGTCTTTTTGCCGCTTCGGTTCGTAGTGTTTGTGACAACATATAAAAAGACTCCGGCCAAAAACGAATGAAAACAGAATTCGGTTTGGGATGCCAATTCTTTTTTTGTTATGCCATTGACCAGTTCGACTTTCGTATCATCGTAAATACCATGTATTTTCTTCCCATCTTTTTCAGGAAAATCATTACCAATCATGTCTTTAAGCGCCAGGATTATCTGCTTGGATAAATTACTGTCCAACAGATTGATGACATTGTTCTTAAAGTAGCTGGCTACTTCTTGTGGAACGGCGTTGCGGGCTGGCCCAGTAATATCTTTTGAGAGGTTTTGTTCACACCGCAGTAATTTTGATGTGGCATCTTCTCTGACACGATCTGCATTTTCCTGCCCTGAAAAGGTAAACTCATAATTGGGGGCAACAGAATGAAGAAGTGCTTCGCACAACTGCTTATTATCAATATTAACTGCCTTGCACGGAACAAGAATCGCTAAATATGAGCCAAAACATAACCTCATGCCGAAACCCTCCATTCAAACTGAACTGTATCCTATTTATTTTCTTCATCAATGTAATCGACGATATCCCCAATATTACACCTGAGAGCCTTACATATGCGCGCCAAAACGTCCATGCTGACCGGCAGTTCTTTGCCTAACTTTGCCATAGTAGTTGTAGTTAAGCCCGTCATAGCCATCAAATCTTTTTTCATCATTTTTCTATCTATCAGTATTTTCCATAGCTTGTTGTAGCTGAACGCCATAATATCTCCTCCAAAGAGCTTTGCCCTCAAATAGACTATTTTGAATATTTTATCACGTTTTGTGACTGATATCAAGGTTAACT
>JASDTK010000311.1:0-1586 GCA_041891555.1 Oscillospiraceae bacterium | reverse complement strand
TTCCTGCGACGTCGCTGCGGTTAAGTTGTCCGCAGAACACGGATTCCACGGATTTCGGCCATTTTAAATAATTTGTGCAGCCATTTCAAAGGCGAATTGGAGGACAATTTGAAAAGAGATATTCAGAAGCTCAATCTCCCGGGGTATGTGAGCGATATGCTGGAAAACTGCAAGAGCCTGACCGTTCCCAGAACAAAAGGCGAAGTTTTTGAGCTATCCTTCGGAAACGCGGGTAATGATAATTTTGAGGTCAGCTACGAGGCCGGAGAGCATGGCAGCATCTGCGAGGCGACCGTTACAAGGTGCAAAAACGGCGTAGCCGTCAACTATCCGGAGGACTACATGAGAAAGCGCGACCCGGACTGCCTTCTGGTATCGGACAGCTTTGAAACGGATAAACCCAGATTCAGCGACGTATATCACAAGGATTTCGAACCTCTCAGACAGGAGACTTTTGACTGGTTGAAAGCTCAGGACCTCATAGCGATGCCTTTCCGCGCGGGCGACGGCGTGTGCGGCTATGACGCGCTGCTAATTTCCCCGCTGAACGCCGCTTTTTTCGCCTACTCGCTTGCAAACATGCAGGAGCTTTTGAATGTTGACGAGCTGACCGAGGAATTTGACGCGAAAGGCATAGTGTATCTGGCCCCGCCTTTCAGGCATACGCATTTCGGCGGAAAGCAGATTGTCGTCCATAACAGGCTTACGGACATACATGAGATTTTTGCCTACAACCTCTATCCGGGCCCAAGCGCGAAAAAGGGTATTTACGGTATGCTGCTCAACATCGGCGAGCGCGAGGGCTGGGTCACGGCTCACGCATCAGTTGTCAAGGTCATAACGCCCTACGACAACGAAATCGTCATCATGCACGAGGGCGCCTCCGGCAGCGGCAAGAGCGAGATGCTCGAGGACATCCACAGGCAGATGGACGGCAGGATAGTTCTTTCGAGAAACATAACGACAAACGAAAAAACCTACATCAAAATTGACGAGAACTGCGAGCTTTGCCCCGTGACGGACGACATGGCGCTCTGCCACCCGAAAATACAGAACGACAGCAAGAAGCTCGTCGTCAAGGACGCGGAATGCGGCTGGTTCCTGAGAGTCGACAACATCAAGAGTTACGGCACGGAGCCAAAGTACGAAAAGATTATCACACAGCCGTCAGAGCCGCTCATATTCCTGAATCTTCAGGGCATCGCTAAAGCGACCTGCCTTCCGTGGGAGCACACCCTGAATTCGGACGGCAGACCGTGCTCAAACCCCAGAGTCGTTTTGCCGAGACACATGGTGCCGAGCATCATAAATGACCCGATTGAGATCGATGTGCGGAGCTTCGGCGTGAGAACTCCACCCTGCACAAAGGCTAATCCGTCCTACGGCATAATCGGAATTTTCCAGATACTGCCCCCCGCGCTCGCGTGGCTGTGGCGGCTCGCCGCCCCGAGAGGGCACAATAACCCGAGTATAACGGACTCCAAGGGCCTCATCAGCGAGGGAATCGGCACCTATTGGCCGTTTGCGACGGGCAAGAAGGCGATACAGGCAAATCTTCTGCTTGAGCAAATCGCCCGCTCCACAAA
>JASDTK010000310.1:0-9218 GCA_041891555.1 Oscillospiraceae bacterium | reverse complement strand
ATATTGCCGAGAGCGTCGGCATGAGTGTAGGGCTTCTCTTTCATTATTTTAAGTCAAAAGAAAGTCTGTATGAGGAGCTGATAGAACTCGGTATATCAGGCCCCATGCAAACCGTCTCTCCCACCGATAAAGAGCCGCTGGCATTTTTTGAGGATATCTCGGAGCAGCTTTTTTTCTATCTGAAAACCGAACCATTTTTTGCAAAAATGTTCGTGCTGATGAGTCAGGCATCCTTTAACGAGGCCGCTCCTCAAAGCGTGAAGGAAATGCTTCAGAGCTTTGATATTTACACTCCGACTGCCCGGCTTATACAAAAAGGTCAGGAAAATGGAACCATTCGTGAAGGTAATTCAACCGCGCTCGCAATCGCATATTGGAGCTCCATAAACGGAATCGCGGAACAAATGGCTGTGCGTCCGGATATGCCTTATCCAGAAAGTGATTGGGTAATTGATATTATAAGGAGTAAATCACAATGAAAAAAGTTATCATCGTCGGCGCCGGAATCTCAGGGCTTACGGCAGGAATATTTGCCCGTCAGAGCGGTTTTGATGTTACGATTTACGAAAGCCACACCATACCCGGGGGTGCCTCCACAAGCTGGCGCCGGAAGGGTTATCTGTTCGAGGGCGGTATGCACTGGCTGACAGGATCCTCAAAAGAACTGCCTCTGAACAGGCTGTGGCGAGAGGTGGGAGCACTCGATGACAGTGTGCCCGTTTATAACGTCGACCCGTTTCTTGCCTTTGACTATGACGGCAAAACTGCGTATCTCTACCGCGATGTTGAAAAGCTGCGCAGGCATTTTCTAGAGCTTTCGCCTGAGGATAAAAAGGAAATTGACAGTCTGTGCAGGGACATCAAAAAATTTTCAAAGGTCTCGATGCCCGTAACTGACATAAAGGGTGTAAAGGTAAAAAACAAGTCCTCCATGCCCATATCGTCAATTATAAAAATGCTTCCG
The DNA here is from genome assembly GCA_041891555.1 of Oscillospiraceae bacterium. GTDB lineage: Bacteria > Bacillota > Clostridia > Oscillospirales > Oscillospiraceae > UBA2658. Next base: position 8,254 of record JASDTK010000310.1, on the reverse strand, counting down.
GCTATCCCCCGCATGTCCTATTACGGAAAGCAATCCTCAGCGGAGTATGCCGCTCGGTTTAAAAGCCCGATTCTAAGGCATTTCATAGAAAACATTATCGGACCCGAATACGCGGCGACCGGCCTTATTTTCACTCTTGCGACACTGGCGTCCGGCGACGGAGGTTATCCTCTGGGCGGTTCACTCGCCATGGCAACCCGCATGGCAAAGAACTTTGTTAAACTCGGCGGTTCCATACAATACGGCAAGGCCGTGACTAAGGTATCGGTCCAGAACGGCGCGGCCAACGGAGTTTTTATTGGCGGAGAGTTCATTCCTGCCGATGCGGTAATCGTCACGCAGGATACTCTTGTCGCAATCGACAAGCTGTTTGATGAGCCAATTCACGAACCCTGGGCAGAAAAAATGCGTGAAAGCACAAAGCCCGTGCTGGATACATTCATATGTCTGGGTGTGGAAGCCGATTTGTCCGGCCTGCCGGAGAGAATAGCGTTCATTCCGGATGTGCCCGTAGTATGCGGCGGCATACAGCAGCCTTATGTGGGGCTGTGCAATTATGCAGGATATGAGGGCTACGCCCCTGAGGGCTGCACCGCCGTCACCTCCATTGTTTCCGGAGACAGCTACGATTATTGGAAAAGCTGCAGGGAAAACGGCACATATCAGGCGGAAAAAGAGAGACTCGCGAATGTCTTTATAGATATCCTCGCGAAGAAATACCCGCAGACCGCCGGAAAAGTCGCTGTCTGGGATGTGGCAACGCCTCTCACCTATGAGCGTTATCTCGGCTCCTATAAGGGCTCTTGGATGACCCTAATGGGCAAGGGCGAAAAACAAACAAACTACCCTTTAAAGCCAGAAAGCATTCAAAATGTATACTTTGCAGGCCAGCGTCTTGTAAGTCCAGGCGGACTTCCAGTCGCTCTCGAAACGGGGCGCAGAGCCGTCCAGTACCTATGCAAGGATGCGGATACCGTATTTCAAGGGAGTCTGTAAGCTTATTTCAAAAGTCGGTTTATTTCGTTGCTGACTTCTTTTCTTGTCTCATACACCCACTGTTCGTCGAAATCAAGATTGAGGCTCTTTGAAAACGAGTAATACAGATTTACCTTCTGGTAGTACTCTTCATAGCTCGAAAGTGAAAAAGCTGTCAGCTCCGGCTTCGACAGCTTTTCCACTTTCAGGGTAAAGCATTCCTCTACAAAGCAGATGAACTGGTTTAACAGCGCTTCGCTGTTCACATCGAAGGGCAGCATCATGAGCCGCCATTCAACCGTTTCGGGCAGATTATACGGTTTGAGTCTGTCTAAAATCAGGATATAATCCCGAACATCCTTTTTTCGGTAATAGGTCAGGGCTTCTTCCCTCGTACTCCAAAGCGCCAGCTTTTCCTTAAGCGGAAGTATTCCGATACTCAAAATAGCCTCGCTCGGGCCTACAACAGCCTGAGCGATTTCTTCGTCCGGAATTTCAAGCCTCGTTTCAATAAAGGAGATATCGTCTTCCATGCAGGCCACATAGCCTACATCATATATACCGATGCGTCCCGCTCTGCCTGCAATCTGCTTGGTTTCCTGCGAGGTGAGATAGCGAAATTCCTCTCCGTCAAATTTTTTAATTTCTGTAAAAACAATTCTTTGAATAGGCAAATTCACGCCCATTCCAATGGCGTCGGTAGATATCAATATTTGATTTTCTCCGCTTATGAAGGAGTCGTACTGAAGCCGCCTCACCTCCGGAGGCAAATCGCCGTATATAACGCTGTTTTTGATTCCCCGTTCCGAAAAATAGCCAGACAGCGAAAGCACCTTCCTTTTTGAAAACGCGACCAACGCGTCGCCCTTGCGCACATCGGAGAATTTTACATTATTTCTCCTGATTTTCAGAGGTACAAGACGTGAATACTCCTTTATCTCGATTTCATCACCGCAGTCCTCAATCATTCTGACGAGCTGTTCTTTTGCGTTGCGCGCTCCGCAAAGATGTATTTCGGGACAGCAAAGTCCGAGAACCGCACGCGTCCAGGCGTCTCCCCGCTGCGAATCGCCCGTCATCTGAATCTCGTCGATAACGGCGACTCCATAAAATTCCTGAATATTCGCCTTTTCAACCGTGCAGCTTGAGTGTCTCGCGCCCTCGGCTTTAATTTCCTCTTCCCCAGTGATCAGATTGCAGGGTACACCCTCCCTGTTCAGGCGTTCGTAGTTTTCCAGTGCAAGAATTCTAAGCGGCGCCAGATAGACACCGGTTTGGCTTTGTTTGAGCCTTTGCAGGGCATTATATGTTTTTCCAGTGTTGGTGTCTCCGAGGTGTAGAAAGAACTTACGCTTCATTTTTCTCGCCAGCGGGTATTCGTCCTTCGGATTATCAGGCAGAAGCCTGCCAAATTCTTCGGCTACGATCTTAGGAATATGGCTCGTAACAAGTACGGAAATTATGCCGGAACTCAAATAAGCTCTAAAGTTGCCTCCGACTATCTCCCGAAACTCGTACTCTGTTTTATTGGTTTTGTTATAATGTGAAAGCAGGCGCACAGAGACGTCCTCAAGCAGCTCCACATAGCCGTCGTAAACCTGCCGGTAGTCCTGAAGGCTTCCCGACTGCAAGGCTCTCAAATCCTTGATTTTGTTTCTAATCACAGCTTCAATATGCCATAGCTTGCTGTTTTTTGTCTCTGAGGCCTGCTGCTTCAGCTTCGAATACTGTTTTTTTATATAGTCAAACTCATGCTTGGCTCTCTGATTATTTTTCATTATTCTATCCCTTCGGTCAAACCCCGATGCTTGAATTATATATCTTATTTTGAACATTTTATCACATAAAAGTCAAGCCGCCAAATCCATTTTGGCGGCTTGCGGCAATTATACGTCATTATGTTTAATGGATTGTTTTTTTGCGTTCCTGTTTTGATTTTGGTTTTCCCTTGTAAGCGGCGTCTGTCCGTTTGCCTTTTCTTTTCTAGCCTTCTTGTTGTCCGGCTGTCCGTCCTTAGGCATATTCCTCTCCCCTGTCTTACATAATGTGGTCTTCGAACCGCGTTTGTGTGATGTCATACCCCAATATCTCAAGCTGGGTTTTAATCTGATCCTGTTTCACACCCGTAGTATCGAAATCAACCGCGATGTTATTTTTTGTATCATTCACGCTGACAGATATAACGCCGTTAAGCGCGTCGAGCTCGCGCTTCAGCTCTTTTGTTCCGTGCTTCCCCACTGGGTTGCTGACAGAAAAATATACACTTGCTTTTGACATGTCACTCCCCGCATATATTCATGCTCGTTATTTATCCTGTGAATCCTGCCTGTCCCGTCCGAATACAGCCCTTGAGCTTTCGGCGCCCGGGCTGTGGTTAATATGTTTCGAGCGGAACTTTCCGTCTGATTTTTTCCTGTTTCGTGTGCTTTTCATTTTATTGTCATTGCCCATAAAAAGTCCTCAAAGATGCCTTGTGTTGATACCAAGCGGAACCTTTTTTACATTGTACTCTTTATTTTGATTTTCATCGGACTGAGGACTTCCCGCCTGCTCCACTTTTTCCGGTGTATGCGCTTTCAGCTTCATCTTGTTTGACCTGTTTTTATTCATTGGAACACCTCCGGAAATAGTATTTCGTGAGAGAGCGCTTTTATTCGTATAACGTAAAAAAGCCCTACATTCTTTTGGAACGCAGGACTTTACACATTGTATAAGTTTTGGGCTTTTTATCTCGTTGCAATATTAAATCTCACTATGTCTCTGATGAGATCTCTGTCAAGTGGCATATCGTTTGGTATCTGAATTGCGCCCTTGGTGGTTTTGTAGCTTTCAAGCCTGTGGGAAAACACCTCGATAGCCTTTGGTCCGGGGTACAGCCCTATGTGCTTTTTGTGCGCGGCAAAATGGATGACATTGCCTTTCAGAAAAAATGTGGGCATCTGCCAGCTGATTTTTTCTGTCATCTCAGGCTCCGCGTTTGAAATAATCTTCCGCAGTTCCTTCAGCTTCGGCTGTATTTCTTCAGAGCAAGCCGAAATATAGTCGTCGATGGTCAGCACACCGATTTTCTCCTGCATAAACACTGCCTTTCTTAATAGCTGCCGATAGCATCAGTAATTATGCTCTATTATGCTACGATATAACCCGCCTTGCTCCCCAATAATGACTCGTGTAATAGGCATCTGATAAATTCGATATTTTTACCACATCTCCGGTATGAGGGGCGTGTATGAACTGACCTCCTCCTATGTAGAGTCCGGTGTATCCGACATAGCTCCCATCCGTGGAGGTAAACAGAATGATGTCTCCGACCTGGAGCGCACTCGACGAAACCGGCGTTCCCGAGTACGCGAGGCCTGCCGCCGTCCGGTTTACCGAGTATCCGAAATGCCTGTAGCAGTAGTACACAAGCCCGGAGCAATCAAAGCCCGAAGGAGAGGTTCCTCCGTAAACATACGGAACGCCGAGGAAGGTTTCCGCATATTTAACGATGTCGGCTCCAGTCCCTGTTCCGACCGAGTCTCCATACCAGCCGTTGCTGCCGCCGCCGTTGCCCGAGGATATCTGATTTGCGGCAGCCTGCTCTGCCTGTATGCGTTCCTGCTCCGCCAGAGCATCCTCCATATTGCTGATTTGTCCGTTAATTGAGGCCTGAATTGCTTTAACGGACGCAAGCTGCTTTTCATAATCCGCGGAGTCAGCCTTTAAGCTGTCCAGGACCTCCTGAGCTTCCTTTTTCTGCTCTTCGAGGTCAGCCTGTTTTTCCTGATATGCCTTGAAGGCTTCTTGCTGAGAAGCCATTTCGGCTTCCATGTCCGCCTTTGCGTTTGATACCTCGACCTGTGCTTCCTTCACCTTGTTAATGAGGTCGTTATCGTATTGCATAATCGACTTCATCGAGTCGATGCGGCTCAAAAGGTCCTGAAAACTGCTGGCACCCAACAGAATTGATATGTATGAGGCGTTTCCCGTTTCCTCCATCGCCCTCAGGCGTACCTTGTATTTATCAAGGAGCTCCTGTTCCTTCTGCTTGTCCAAGGCAAGCTCATTTTCCATCTGAGCAATTGTGTTCGTATATATGGCGATCTGCTCCGAAAGGACCTCAAGTTCCTCATTGGTCACCTCAAGCTGCTGCGCCAGAAGCTCGAGCTTTTCTGTCTGAGAAGCGACTTTTCCGCTCAGGGCGTTTGCCTGCGCCTGAATACCGGCCTTTTTTTCCGCAAGCTGAGCCTGCTGCTGCTTCAAAGCGTTCAGATCCGATCTGCTGACGGCCTCGGCAGACGTGCCGAGAAAAGCCGGACTCATGGTAAGCAGCAATGCGAACACCAGCAGTCCCGCCAATAAGGATTTTCTTTTGTCTGAGTATTTAATAAGCATTTTATTCACCAGATTATTGCAAGTTGTTACTAATTGTTACAATCATTATAGTCCAAACGGCATTGCGATGCAATACCATGTGATGAAATTTAACAGCTTGGCCCGAAGACATAATATTCCATTAGCATAAAGCACAGCGAGATACAGCTTAAGTAAACACTTTTGAAATGCTTTTCCCGCCTTAAAGCTATTCGTTTCCGAAGCTTCACCATATATCGGAAATAAATCCGGAATATAGTTGATTTTTTTGGAATATCGTATATAATTAAATCAAATAAAGATTATTCAAATTACATAGTTTGAGCCTAAACTGCAAGTAATTTTGAGAATTATTTAAATATTGCAAAATCACCTCCTACTTACGCTTAATTTTTGACATATTTTGCAGTATTCCAGTTTTTTAGTTGCAGCACGGCAGCTTGTATATAATTGGTTTTTCCTTTGTTTTGTCAGTATTATTTGCTTCTCGGAGGTGATTTTTTTGCTGGCTCCCGAAAGACGGGCACTGATTATGGATCTTTTGACCCGCAATAAAAGCGTCCTGGTCAAAGAACTGTGCGTTCTTTTCGATGTAACGGGTGAAACCATACGCAAGGATTTATCCATTCTTGAGCAGGAAGGCAAGCTGATTAAGACCTACGGCGGGGCTTATGTTCCGGACGGGGTGCGTAATGAAATCGACGCCAGTATACGCGAAACCGTTCTGACCGACGTGAAGGACAGCATCGGCCGTGCCTGCGCGGGTCTGGTGCGAGAAGGCGATACTGTTTTCCTAGACGACAGCACCACCTGCTTGAACATTGCCAGGTACTTGTCTCTTATGTCCGGAGTTATGGTTATTACCAATTCTCTCAAGGCCGCTCAGGTCTTTGCGGACAATCGCAACAGCGCGCTTTTGCTCGCGGGCGGGAAGCTGGACACCCGAAATCAGTCATTTTCGGGAGAGGAGGCGCGTGGGCTTATCGGCCGTCACTATGCCGATCTTTGTTTCGTATCCTGCCGCGGTCTGGACCGGGATGCCGGTATTACTGACGGCAGCGAGGAAAGCGGTGAGCTGCGAAAAATTATGCTGCAGCACTCAAAACGGCGGTATCTGGTGCTCGATCAAACCAAGCTGGATCAGATCAATTTCTACCGTATCGGCGGCTTCGAGCTGATTGGTGGTGTGATTATCGACCAGCTGGATGACGCGGGTTGGCGGCGGTTTTTGCGAGAGCTGAGCATACCCGTGACCGAGACAATGTCAAAAAACAAGGCAGAGCCAAAAAACGAGCCTCACACTTGAGTAATACTCTCCTTCCGGTCTTCGGACCAGTGGACGTACAAGCTGGGAATGGACTCACAATGACGTGATTTCAATAAATTAAGCAAAGGGAAGAAAGGAGCACAATAAAATGAAAAAGTATCCACGTTTCCTAAGCGGCGTGATTGCCGCGGCATTAGTCCTGACTCTGGCAATACCTGTCGGAGCCGCAAGTCTCGTAAGAAAGACCCTTCAGGTAGATTCCGGCATCTCCGTTTACCTGAATGACTCCAAGCTTGTTCCAACCGATGTAAACGGAAAGTCGGTAGACGTCTTTTCAAGCAACGGCACAACCTATCTGCCTCTGAGGGCCTTAGGCGAGGCTCTGGGTAAGAGCGTAGCATGGGACAGCTCAACAAACACCGCATATGTGAGCGGTTACGAAACGGATGACAAAAACGCCGAATATCTGCAGACCTACTTCAGCATAGCCCCCTTCTCGGCAGCGGTCTCCCGCTCCGACTTTGACGCCGCACTGGTGAAAATCGGAGGAGCAAAAACCGACGGCACCGGAAGTCTTACCGTTGCCGAAGCGGTGAAATCTGCCGTCTGCGCAGCGGGCATGGAAAAGCTCGCTCTGACATATACCGCTCCTGTGGATAAGACTAAAGTCGACGAGCGTCTGGCTGCCTACGGCGTAAAAGGCGTTTCCTCCGCATACGCCTCTTATGTTGCCGCTGCGCTTGACACCGGCATAGCAATGTCCACTTATAGTTTCGGCTCCGCGCTTGACGCCGCAACAGCCAACGCTCTGCTGATGGCCGCTCTTGATGTTGCAGGCAAGGGCCGCAACTATCTGGGCATGGCAAGCGATCCCGACATCTACTCCAAGCTTCAGTCCACATGGAATTCCTTCACGAACTTCGACGACGCTAAGCTCTCCGCGCTTGGAGCGCAGCTCGTAATTCAGGGCGCGAGCACCGGCTACGGTCTGAAGTATGACGGTTACAACGCAAAATTCCTCCCAAAATATACTCTCCAGTACGGTCACAGCGACATCACTCACGCTGAACAGCTTATCGGCCTTCTGAACAGCGAGAACATCGACGCCAAGGTGCAAATGGAGCCCAAGGTATCCATTTACGAGTACATGGTAGAGTGGGGCGATCCCACAAAGGTTCAGGCTACACCCACCTATCAGCTCAAAGCAATTGACGGTGGACGCTGGCTTTGCTACGCCATGGAATATGACCTCAAGCTGGAATTTAACTCAACTACCGACAAAGAATCCTTTAACCAAGTAATTGAGGATTACGCAAAGAAGTATGACAACCGCGTAGACGTGAACGGCACACCCACTGTTCCGCTGCTTACAGGCTCCTGGTGGCAGCCCCTTTACTCCTCCACAGTTCCGATGCAGAATACCAGCTTCAAGCTCCTGAAGGACAATGTAATCCGCGACGGCGCCTACACCATCCACCCCTTTAGCCTGCCCGAAAATGTCTCCAAGATTACGGCAGTTGTTTCAAAGTCGGCGCCGGATCTGAAGGTTGAGTCGAGCGATCTTTACGTAAATGCCGCGTTCTATAACTACATTACCGGCACGGATCATCAGTAATCCCAAGCCTCAGAAAAGGGCCTGTACGGCAGACACCGTAC
>JASDTK010000309.1:0-9230 GCA_041891555.1 Oscillospiraceae bacterium | reverse complement strand
GTGGCAGGGGCAGAAGGGATCGAACCCTCGGCCTACGGTTTTGGAGGTCTACACGTTAGAGCCCGCAAGCGCTTGATAACAGGGCACAAGCCGTGCAGAATCTTCGGTTCAAGATGCATCAAGATGTTTGGCGGACAAATGCGTATGCTCGAACATGCCCACTCTCAACTTTTCGACGCAGTCCAAAACGCAAAAGTCCACCCAGGGCCAGAGCACCACCGATTGTATAAGCAAAAATCTGAAGAAATATGCTCAAAGATTTAAACTCCTTTTAGGTTCATATTTCCGGTTTTATAGCCATGAAGATCAAGGGAAACATATCGGAAGCCGTATTCTTTGAATTTTTCCGTCAGTTCCTCCCTGAGATCAATTTGAACAAGCTTTTCTATATTTTCGGGAGTGACCTCAATTCTTGCTAGATCGCCATGTACACGAACGCGTACCTGCCGAAAGCCTTTTTCCATCAGATAGCCTTCGGCCATTTCGACCCGACGCAGTTTTTCCTCAGTTATGGTTTCTCCGCACGGTATGCGGGAGGCAAGACAGGCATAAGCGGGTTTGTCCCAGGTGGACAGCCCCAGCCGTGCTGAAAGAGTCCTGATTTCCTCTTTGCTCAGTCCTGCATCCAGCAGGGGGCTCAACACGCCGTTTTCCAGAACTGCTTTGCGTCCGGGGCGGTAGTCGCTGAGGTCGTCAACATTCGTACCTTCAACGATATTCGTAATACCGAGTTCCCCGGCCGTCTTTTGTAGCTGTCTGAGAACGTTTGCTTTGCAGTAGTAACAGCGATCAGTCGGATTTTCGACAAATTCGGGCAAGTCGAGTTCATTAATCTCACATACAATATGCCGAATTCCCTCTGACACGCAGAAATCGGTCGCTTCCCTCATTTCGAAGGCCGGAACGGAACGCAGAGCCGCCGTCAGCGCGATGGCATTGTCCCGCAACACGTCATGTGCAACCTTCAAAAGCAGGGTGGAATCGACACCGCCGGAAAAGGCGACGCCAACCTTGCCGTAATCCGCCAATGTCTTTTTCAGCGCCTCATATTTTTCGTTCAATGTTGCCATGAATTTTACCTTTCTCGAAAGCAGAGACAGGCCTACTTTTTAATAAGCTGCGCCGCTTCTCCCAGCGTCATGTCATTTTCCCGCGCTATGCGCGCAAGGTCGTCGTATTCGGGCTTTGAAACGCCGCCGGCTGTTTTAACGCGAACAGGGCCGTAGGGCGTACTGACGGAATCAAAGCTGCGGGCAAGGATAACCCTGTCCATCCGCGTGATACGAACGCCGAGGCTCGTCGTGTGGCGCAGCATCAGGGACGATAGCTTTTCCGTATCCTCTGACCGGCACAGACAGCAGAGCATCACGCCGGGACGGGATTTCTTCATACCGACCGGTACGGTGTAAACGTCCAATGCACCGCTGTTTAAGAGTGCCTCCATCGCGAAGCCAATGGATTCCCCTGTCATGTCGTCAAGGTTGCAGGCAATCTCCTCGACCGTCTCACGAGAAGCTTCGGAAGCCCCAATAAAGGCCCTTACGCAATTTGCCTTAGGAAACGTCCTGGTTCCCATGCCGTAGCCGATTTTTTCTGCGGCCATCACCGGCTGAGGTCCAAACTTTTTAACGAAGTGCCTGAGAAGAGCCGCTCCCGTAGGCGTACACAGCTCACCCTGAATTTCTCCGCCGTAAGACGGAATACCCCTGAGCAGCTCCGCCGTCGCAGGAGCCGGAATCGGTAGAATTCCGTGTGCACAGTGCACGTATCCGCTGCCGACATGTACGGGAGAGGCGCAGATTTCATCCGGCGCAAGCTTCTCTATGAGCATACAGAACGCGACAATATCCGCAACCGCGTCCATCGAGCCGAGCTCGTGAAAATGCACCTCGCTCAGAGGCCTGTTATGTACCTTCGCCTCCGCTTTGGCAACGGCACCGTAAACGCCCAAGGCGTTTTCTCGCACAGCTTCCGAAATCGGCAGGGCTCTGATCAAATCCGCAACTTCTTCAAATCCTCTGTGGATATGCTCATGCTGCGCGTGGTTATGAGCATCATAATCGCAGCAGTGCTCGTATTCGTGCTCGTGAGCGCAGGAGGTATTACCCTCCTCAATTCCGTGCACAAGCATATGGACGTGAAGACCTCGTATGCTGCTTGTCTGAGTCTGCTCAACTCTCATTTCCACACCTGGGATCTTAAGCGCGTTGAATTCCTCAACAAAGGAAGCCTGATTGGGCAGGATATCAAGCAGCGCCGCTGTCAGCATGTCTCCGGCAGCGCCCATGCCGCAGTCAAAATATAATATCCGCATTATAAGCTCCTCATATGATTTATTATACTGGCAAGATAGCCTGCGCCGAAGCCATTGTCGATATTAACGACCGATATGCCGCTGGCGCAGGAGTTCAGCATCGAAAGCAGAGCGGAGACCCCACCGAAGGAAGCGCCGTAACCTACGCTCGTGGGAACGGCGATTACCGGGCAGTCGGCAACTCCGCCGACAACGCTGGCCAGCGCGCCCTCCATGCCCGCAATCGCGATTATGACACGGGCGTTCATTAGAATTTCCACGTTTGAAAGCAAGCGGTGGATTCCCGCCACGCCGACGTCGTAAAGGCGCACGACCTCGTTTCCCAACGCCTCAGCCGTCAGGGCGGCTTCCTCGGCAACAGGCATATCGCTGGTCCCGCCGGTTGCGATGACAATCTTGCCATCGCCGCTGAGCTCCGGCATTTCCCCGACGATACCGATGCTGCCCATCTCGTAATAAGTTAGCGGATGGTGCTGGGAAACAAGCTCCACGGCTTCTTTTTTCATTCTGGTTATCAGGATGGTCTTTTGCCCTGCTTTTCGCATTGCGGCGACAATCCCGTCAATCTGCTCGGGGGTTTTGCTCGCGCCGTAAATCACTTCAGAAGCGCCTTGCCGAAGGCTGCGGTGGTGATCAATCTTTGCGTAACCCAGGTCCTCAAAAGGTTCCAGACGCAGCTGCGCCAGCGCCTCATGTGACGTCATCTGTCCGTTTTCCACAGCCTGTAAAATGTCCAATATGCGATATTTTTCCATATGAATTGTCTCCATACTGTATTCTACATGAAAGTGTATTTAGAAAGATAAACAGCAATATCACATTAGGCCCTTGACTATTAAGGTATCAGCCATAATCGGCAATAAAACGTATGCCATGATTGTGAATTGTGATAAACAACAGTGTGCATAACGCTTGAGTGTGGCGCAACGAACTTCCTGGCTACGAAATATCGAAAAGAGACTGATGTCAAGTTGTAAGTTAACAGTTGGGTTATTTGGTAAATTGGATATGTTTTGTTCATCATATAGATGCAAAAACATTGTCACTATCTACTGAAATTAAATAATTCTAAAAACTATACGGTAATTCGCTCTCGTATTTAGCAAATAAGACCCATCCATTGTTTATGATTTCTATACTTCACAGTATCATAGATTGAGTGCATAGCTCAGTTAGGACAGCTTTTAACTTGCAGTAGCATGCATGGCGTTTCGATATCGTCAGTCTCCACCACAAAAACAGTCTTAAGCTTTTGGTTTATAGCTGTTTTTTATGAAAAGAGCTCCGTGGGGGTCTTGCTTTCCCGATTACGTTAAATTTTTGTTGTATATCAAGAAGAACGCCAGTCTGAATGGCTCTATCTTGTGGAAAAGCAAAGATTATCAATCACATCAAGAAAACTATGTGTCACATCATAATCGCAGAAACGAGTGGAATAGTAGCAACTGATAATAGTGTGGTCAGCGCCACACCTTTTGTCGCCACCTCATAATCGCCATCGTATTGCTGAGCTAGCATAGCCGTCATACTTCCAACTGGTGTTGCAAGCATGATAAAGCACACACCTCTTAGTACCTCATCGCTAATAATCTGTTCAACAAGCAGAAAGCCTGCAATCGGAATCACTACTAACTTCAGCGCAGCGAACGCCAACAGACGGCCATCAATAAAAAGCTTCTTTATATTAATTGTTGCAAGTGATGCGCCGATTACTATCATACTGAGAGGAGCGGTCAGATCGCTAAGGTATTTGTCTGCTGAAATAATATACTGTGGGAGCGTTATTCTTAGCAAATAAATTGCTACTGATAGAATACAGGCTATAACGCCAATATTGAACACCTTGCTCAGATTAAGCTTTTCTTTAGCGGTGTCAGCTTTTTTCATCGCGTTTATCCCATAAGTATATATCAAAATATTATAAGGAATCGAAAAAAGCGACGCATACAGTAGTGCTCCTGTGCCATAAACAGCGGATATTAACGGGAACCCCATGAATCCTATGTTCGAAAAAGTCGTCATCACACGATATATACCGTAACTTTTTCTTTCGACCTTGAGGACAATCGGCATCACATACGAAACAAGCATTAGTACACCGAACATTCCAAAAGCGATGCCAACGGTTATCGCCAATTCTGTTCCCTGTATTTTCGTTTCGGTTCCCATACTAGCGTACAGGATCAAAGCGGGATTCGCTATATTCAGCACGATGGAAGATAGCATTTTACAGGTATCATCCGTAAGCATGCGTACTTTATAACAAATGTACCCGACCAACATAAGAATAAGCAGTATTATCATTTGTTGAAAAAGCAACATGCCTTTTACCAATCCTCGTAATTTGCGCTGTGCGCGTTTTTCTTTGATACCGATTATCTATCAGTCTGAAATCATATCTTCTGCGGCAAGTGACGCTGTCAGTTCCGTTCTTTTCCAAATTTCCATACGAAAACCAGGTGTTATTGTATCTTCCAACATGATTTCTGTATACATCTGTTTTTGCTGAGGATGATAATAACATGTCAGAACAACTACCTGTTTCCGCCTCAGCCCAGTTCTGCAAAGTCAACATTTGCCTTTATTCCGATAATGCAACCAGGCATATACTTACTACGTTTTTTATAAGTATCGGCTACAGATTTCACACACCACTTTTCACCGCAAGAAGCCGCCGAAAAAACGGCGGCCCCTTTGGGAGGAGATCTCTGGCATTTATATGGACATATAGAGGGTTGTTAAGGTTACTGGGAAAACTTCGTATCCCAAGATGCCAATGGAAACAAAAAGCAGTTCATCGTCTTGTATACCAGTTTCCGGAAGGTGCATTTCCCGAGTGGAGATGCACCTTCCGCCTGGTAAAGGAAAAGGAGTAGCATGGGTTTGGTTAGTTTATAATCACGTGCGCACGGCAGCAGAGCAGCCGTTTACACGGATTTATTCAATTATAGCAATAGAAGCCCACACCGGACTTGCGGCCAAGCTTACCACCTCGAACCATCTTGCGGAGAAGTGGACAGGCTCGGTATTTCGTATCGCCTGTTTCCGCGAGCAGAACGTCCATAACAGCAAGGCAGACGTCCAATCCTATAAGATCCCCAAGTGCGAGCGGACCCATAGGGTGGTTTGCGCCAAGCTTCATCGCGGAGTCGATACCCTCGACAGAGGCTACTCCTGTTTCGACAAGCCCGATAGCCTCGTTTATCATTGGAACAAGTAGCTTATTTACTACAAAGCCTGGGGCTTCATTGACTTCAACGGGCTCCTTGCCGAGTTCGGACACAAGTGCTGTTATAGTCTTCAAGGTTTCGTCGGAGGTATTCACCCCGCGTATGACTTCCACGAGCTTCATGGCCGTAGCTGGGTTGAAAAAATCCATACCGATGAACCTGTCGGGTCTTTGGGTGACGGAAGCGATGGCTGTTATGGAAATGGACGAGGTGTTGGAGGCAAAGATTGTTTCTGGTTTGCATATACCGTCGAGCTCCGCAAAGAGCTTGCGTTTTATCTCGAGATTCTCAAGAATCGCCTCAACGACGAGGTCTGCGTCGGCCGCAGCGGAAAGCTCTGTCGTAAAGCTCAAATTAGAGCTAATGGCATGTTTTCCCGCTTCGCTGAGCTTCCCTTTTTCCACCAACCTATCAAGACCACTATTTAATCTCTTTTACGAATTGTTAATTATTTCTTTGGAGATGTCTCGGACTACTACGTCAAAGCCGGCCTTGGCAAATACTTGGGCTATGTCAAGTCCCATAGTACCAGCGCCCACGACCATTATTTTTTTCATAATTATCCCCTTCAAATAAGATTATTTATTTTTGAACCCTACAGGCTCCGATTTGTTTACGAAGGCGCTCATAGCGTCGTATTGATCCTCGGTGTCACAGCACACTCCGAAGGCAAGCGCCTCAAAGGCCGTTGCCGTGCTGATATCTGCCTGCATTCCCTTGCGGATGCACTACTTGGAAGCGCGAACGGCTATCTGTGCCTTGGAAGCTATTTTGTTTGCAAGTTCAAGCGCGGTATCCATAAGCTTTTCGGGTGCAACAACTTGATTTACAAGCCCGATAGTCATTGCCTCGGCGGCATCAATGACCTTTGCCGAAAGAATGAGCTCCATTGCTTTCCCGATGCCTACAATTCTGGGCAAACGCTGTGTTCCGCCGAAGCCAGGTGTTATGCCGAGACCGACTTCGGGCTGGCCGAACTTTACCTTTTCGCTTGCGATGCGTATATCACAGGCCATGGCAAGCTCACAGCCGCCTCAAAGAGCAAAGCCGTTGATTGCGGCTATGACAGGCTTAGCGAGATTTTCAATGCGACGAAGGAGTGCGTTTCCGTTTTCGCTGAAGGCCTTACCCTCGACGGCGCCAAAATCAAGCATCTGCGCGATGTCCGCACCAGCCACGAAGGAACGTCCCTCGCCGGTTAATATGACAACATATATTTCTTCGTTCGCCTCGACCTCGTCCAATGCTTTTTTCAGGTCGGACAGCACCTCAAAGTTGAGAGCATTGAGAGCTTCAAATCGGCTAATTGTCATAATTCCGACATGGCCCTTCCGCTACAGTTTAATATATCTCACAAGTGTTTCTCCTTAGCATTTTTCGTAATCGCTGCAACTCCCATGTCACATAGGCCATCAATTTTCTCGGTTGCAAACCTTCAAGGCATTGCATAGAACACTATTTCAGCATCTCATTGATAGCCTTTGCCGCTTTTTTACCCGCGCCCATTGCGAGAATTACAGTGGCGGCACCTGTGACAGCGTCTCCGCCTGCGAAGGCCTTGGGTTTTGAAGTTGCACCAGTCTCCTCCTCGACTATTATACCGCCCCACTTCTGGGTCATTAAGCCAGGTGTGGTATTTTTAATCAGCGGATTGGGGCTGTTGCCGATCGCTACCACCACCGTCTGAACATCGAGTATGAATTCACTGCCTTGCTTAACTATTGGGCGGCGGCGACCGCTTGCGTCCGGCTCACCAAGCTCCATTTCCACGCATTCCATTGATATTACTTCACCGATTTCGTCCCCGTTAATCCTTGTCGGATTGCAAAGGAACAAAAATATTATTCCTTCTTCCTTAGCATGATGAACCTCTTCACTTCTTGCAGGAAGCTCGACCTCGCTGCGGCGATAAACGATATAGACGTTTTCCGCACCTAGCCGCTTTGCACAGCGTGCGGCATCCATTGCCACATTGCCGCCGCCAATGATGGCCACGTTCTCGCCTATTCTAATCGGCGTTTCTGCTTTGGGGAATTCGTATGCCTTCATAAGATTAATTCGCGTGAGGAATTCATTCGCGGAATATACTCCGTTGAGATTCTCGCCCGGAATATTCTGAAAGTTTGGAAGCCCCGCACCGCTGCCAATGAAAACGGCGTCAAAGCCCTGCTCTTCCAAAAGTTCATCCAGAGAAGCTATGCGACCTATCACAGCATTGGTTTCTATCTTGACACCAAGCGCCTCAACGGTTGCAATTTCGGCTCGGACAAGCGCCTTTGGGAGGCGGAACTCGGGTATTCCATATACCAGCACTCCCCCCGGCGTGTGCAGTGCCTCAAAGATGGTTACTTCATATCCCAGCTTGGCAAGGTCTCCGGCGCAGGTGAGCCCTGCGGGGCCAGAACCAACGACCGCGACCTTTTTGCCTTTGCTTTTTGCAATCTCGGCGGTGGCAATCTTGCCTCTGTTTTCTTCATCCATCGCCCAATCGGCGACATAGCGCTCAAGGCGGCCTATACCAACCGGTTCGCCTTTGACACCACGCACGCATTTTGCTTCACACTGGCTCTCCTGAGGGCACACTCTGCCGCATATCGCGGGAAGGCTGTTGGTACTGCGCAGAACGGTATATGCTTCGGCAATTTTGCCGTTTTTGATGCTCTGTATAAACTCCGGGATACGAACGTTGACCGGACAGCCGGACACGCAGGGCATATTCTTGCAACTGACGCAGCGTTCAGCTTCGTTTTTAGCCATTTCAAAGGTGGTATAGCCTTGACTGACCTCTTTGAAGTTACTGCGGCGCACAATCGGATCCTGCTCAACGGCTGGAGTCTTTTTTAAGTCCATATTCGGCATTATTGCGCGTCCCCCTTCAACAGATTGCAGGAATGACGCTCCATGCTCTCGGTTTCTTCTTTTTTATAAACTCTGCTTCGGGCGATAGCTTCGTCAAAATCAACCAGGTGTCCGTCGAAATCGGGTCCGTCCACGCAGGCAAACTTCGTCTCTCCGCCCACGGTTAGGCGACAGCCGCCGCACATCCCGGTTCCGTCTATCATTATGGGATTCATTGAAACCACAGTCGGTATATTGTGTTTCTTTGTAAGCACACAGACAGCTCTCATCATTTGGAGAGGTCCGATAGCGATAACCTCGTCATATTTCACTCCGGCCTCAATCTCGTTTTCAAGAGCCGTGGTTACAAAGCCCTTGCTGCCGTTGCTGCCGTCATCGGTCATTATAATAAGATTTTTGCAGGCGCTGCCGAGTTCATCCGCAAGAATGAAAAGCGAGGCACTTCGGAATCCCACGATTATATCCACGTCCGCGCCTGCCTTATGCAAAGCCTTTGCCTGCGGGTATGCTATGGCGATTCCAAGTCCGCCGCCGATTACGGCTATTTTTTTGCCTTCCTTGCCCTCCAACTCACTGGGTTTGCCCAGCGGCCCCACAAAGTCCTGAAGATAATCTCCCTCATTCAGAGTATCCAGCCTGTTAGTGGTGGCTCCGACTTTCTGATAGATAATTGTGATTGTGCCCTTATCTCGGTCATAATCCGCTATAGTAAGCGGAATACGCTCACCGTCCTCATCAATACGCAGGATGATAAATTGCCCCGGCTCCGCCTTTCTTGCTATCAACGGAGCCGAAATCTCCATAAGTGTTACAGCTTCGTTAAGTGC
>JASDTK010000308.1:0-1600 GCA_041891555.1 Oscillospiraceae bacterium | reverse complement strand
AGGTATTCAAAAGCTCCACGACCTTCTCGCGTACTTCAGGCGGATTGCTGCCAAGGACTGTCGGGCCGCCGGCCTGGAGAAAATCAAAATAGCGGTTTCCGTCTAGGTCATAGAGATACGCACCCTCTGCTTTCGTAAATACCAGTGGGAACGGATAGTTAAACGCAAGGTTGTGTTGTACGCCGCCCGGTATGCGCTCCTGCGCCTTGTCTATCATTACCTTGGACTTCTGGCACTTTGCCTCGAAGTAATCCTTTTCGTAACGCGAAAGCGCCTCGTCGCTTATACTGTATATAGGCTTCTTAATTAATGCGTCGAGTTCCGCCGAGACTTTTGCAGCATCCGGGTATACCGAGATCGCATAACGAGTATCCATGTTAATTCCTCCAAGCGAATAGTCATATTAGCGGTGAGTCATCGCTCACTTTCAGCTTGAGTATAGCATAAGCCGCAATTTTGTCAACGAGCAAAGCGTCTGATTTTTATTTGGCGCAGCATATTTATGCAATCTACACTAAATCAGCATACATATTCTTCACTTATTCACATTGAAAAACTGTTGCTTTTTTGTCCGAATCTGGTAACATAAATTTAGTGAGCAATTGCTCACTAAATTGTGAGGTGAGAACTATTACCGATTTATTTTTGAGAATAACCGAAGAAAAGCAGCGGCGCATCATGCAGGCGGCAATCGCAGAGTTTGCTGAAAACGGATTTGAACACGCGAACACAAACCGAATTGCAAAAGCGGCGGACATAAGTGTCGGCAGCCTATTCAAGTATTTTGAAAGCAAAGAGGACCTTTTTATATCGACAGTCAAGTTCGGCGCTGCAGACCTTAAAAACCAGCTTAGAAGTTTGGCAGACGGTAATGACGACGTTTTTGACAAGGTCGAGAGAGTTCTTCGTACCGTTCAGCTGCACTCGAGAGAAAACGAGAGTCTGATACGCCTATATAACGAGATGACAGCGCACGGCAGCCCTACCCTCGTATTTCAGGAGGTCGACTGGCTGGAGTCTTTTACCGCCACGCTGTATGCACAGTTAATCGAGAAAGCAAAGGCAGACGGTATCGTACGCCCGGACTGTGACGCGAGAATGTTTGCTTTCCTGCTCGATAATCTCTTTATGTCGCTGCAGTTTTCCTACACCTGCGACTATTACAAGGAGCGCTTCAAGGTCTATGTTAGCAAGGACATACTTTCGCGCGACGAATTCGTCATTGAACAGACGATGAAGTTCATTAGAGCAGCTTTTTCAAAGCAGTAAAACTTGACCTGACAAATCACAGGGGGGTAACAACGTGAAAGACGGAGCTTATATTCTTGCCTATGATGTGGGTACGACAGCTGTCAAGACTTGCCTGTATTATATAGATTCCGGAATCGAGCTCATCGCCTCAGCGGGCAAGGGCTACCCTCTAACGGTTCTTCCAAACGGTGGTGCCGAGCAGCAACCTGATGACTGGTGGGAGGCTATGTGCGTCACCACGAAGCAGGTTTTAGCGGAATCCGGCATTTCTCCAGAGGCCGTTGAAGGGCTCTCCTTCTGTTCACAGATGCAGGGGCTGGTGCTGGTCGACGAGAACGGGACTCCGGTG
>JASDTK010000307.1:0-9355 GCA_041891555.1 Oscillospiraceae bacterium | reverse complement strand
TTCCGGCGGAATTTATCAGTGAAGCGCCAATCCAGTAGATTGAAAGCGTCAGACTGTTCATAACCAGCGATACACAGGGCATGAGGGCCGCCATAAGACGGGAGGTGAACAGGTAAGTGTTTGTAAGGTCACTGTTCGCAACGTCAAATTTTCTCCCCTGAAAATCCTCCGCGTTATAAGCCCGCACCACGCGAAGCCCGGTCAGGTTTTCTCTTGTAATACGGTTCAGACTGTCCGTAAGTGTCTGGATGCGTCTGAAGCGCGGCAACGCAAGCGTTGAGATTATTATGACTACAATGAGCATGAAAAGTATCATGAAGCCCGTCGCAATGGTCCACTCGGTGCCCTTGCCTGCAATTTTGATTATTGCCCAAACCGCCATAATCGGCGCCTTGATTATAATCTGAAGACCCATCGCAATCAGCATCTGAACTTGGGTAACATCGTTTGTCGAGCGCGTTATCAGGCTGGGCGTTGAAAACTTATTGATTTCTCCCAGCGAGAAGGTCTGTACCTTCCTGAAGATCGAAAGCCTGAGTTTTTGTGAAAAACTCGCCGCAATGCGCGCAGCGAGAAACGCGACAATGATTGACGAAGAAAGACTTCCGAGAGCGCAGAGGAGCATTTTTCCTCCCGCCAGCCAGATGTCGGACATTTCGCTTCCCGGAGTCTGCACCAGCTTTGTTATCTCAGCCATGAAGTCGGGGAGCTTCAAATCCAGCCATACCTGAAAAGCGACCAAAATGGTACTTATAGCCGACATGAGCCATTGGCGCGACGAAAAGCGCCTTAGAAGTTTCAGCATAGGATAATCCTTTCAAATCCATTTATATCAGTATTAAAGTATATACAACCAATTTTTAAAGTCAACAATAATTAATTGCGCAATGATGAATATACTGTAAATTCCGAACGTTTGTGACGTGCGATCTGAACATTCCGGTCAATTCAAACACAGTAAGCCCATTAAAACTTTGGTAAAAATTGAGGTGCTAATTTTATTGAATTGCCTATTGTGTTGAGCTAGAATATTACTAGCTAAAGTCTGGAGGACACGCAGTGAACAGTCACCTGAACGCATGGATAGAGGAAGCCGCGACCCTCACAAAACCCGACAAAATAGTCTGGATTAACGGCAGCGAGGTACAGATTGAAGAGCTTCGCGCTCTTGCAGTCAAAAACGGAAGCATGATAAAGCTGAACGAGGAGAAGCTGCCAAACTGCTTTCTTCACCGTACAGATCCCGACGATGTCGCACGAGTAGAGGATCAGACTTTCATCTGCTGCAAAAACAAAAAAGACGCGGGACCCACGAACCATTGGATGGACCCGAAAGAGATGTACACAAAGCTGCGCGGCATTCTGGATAACTCAATGCGGGGGCGCACGATGTATGTCATTCCCTACTCTATGGGAATCATCGGCTCAGAGTTTGCAAAATACGGCGTTGAGCTTACCGATTCAATATATGTGGTTCTGAGTATGTCTATTATGACGCGCGCAGGCCGTGAGGTGCTGGAAGCGCTGGGTGACAGCGTCGATTTCATAAGGGGCATCCATACGCAGGGAACGCTTGACAGTAACAACAGATATATTGCCCATTTTCCGGAGGACAACACGATTATTTCGGTCAACTCAAACTATGGCGGCAACGTCCTGCAGGGTAAGAAGTGCTTTGCCCTGCGAATAGCCTCAAATCTTGGGAAGCAGGAAGGCTGGATGGCGGAGCATATGCTCATTCTCGGGGTCGAAAATCCTCAGGGCGAAGTTCGCTATATCTGCGGCGCATTTCCCTCAGCCTGCGGAAAGACGAATCTAGCGATGCTCATTCCGCCGGAGAGCTACAGAGCAAAGGGCTGGAAGGTCTGGTGTTTAGGTGACGACATCTCATGGATACGCGTAGGGGAGGACGGCAGGCTTTGGGCGATGAACCCCGAAAACGGCTTTTTCGGAGTCGCGCCGGGCACAAGTATGAAGTCCAATCCCAACGCGCTCGAATGTACGCGCGAGGGCACGATATTTACTAATGTCGCGCTTGATACATCCGACAATACTGTTTGGTGGGAGGGAATGAGCAAAACTCAGCCCGCTAATGCCTTGGATTGGCTCGGAAGGCCTTGGACTCCGGAAAGCGGCTCTAAGGCCGCGCATCCCAATTCCCGCTTTACCGCTCCGGCTAAAAACTGCCCCTGCATATCGAAGGAATTTGATAATCCCAAAGGTGTGCCGATATCCGCGATAGTTTTCGGCGGCCGCAGAGCAAGGACAGCGCCTTTGGTTTATCAGTCCCGCGACTGGGAGCACGGCGTATTTATCGGCTCGATAATGGCGTCCGAAACAACAGCCGCGGCTGTCGGTACCGTCGGTGTCGTTCGCCGGGACCCGATGGCTATGCTGCCTTTCTGCGGCTATCACATGGCGGATTACTGGCAGCACTGGATCGACATGGGGAAGAAGGCCCGGTCGCTTCCAAAGATATTCAATGTCAACTGGTTCCGCACCGACGAAGAGGGACGTTTCCTCTGGCCTGGCTTCGGGGATAACATGCGTGTGCTTGAGTGGATACTAAAACGTTGCTCTGACGAGGTTACGGCGAGAGAATGCGAGCTTGGCTATGTGCCCTTCGCTTCCGATATAAATCTGGACGGCTCTGAAGTAGAAGCGAATACGCTTGAGAGCTTAATCGAAATAGACCGCGAGCTCTGGAAAAAAGAGGTTGCGGACATCCGCGAATATTACGGAAAGTTTGATGGCAAAGTCCCGAAAGAGCTTTGGAATGAGCTTATTAATTTGGAAAACAGCCTGGAATAGAAAACACTTTGAAGAACTTCGGAGAGTACTCCGAAGTTCTTTGACATTTCGGACTGATTTTAGTATATTCAAAGTAAGAGGCAGAGAATTCAAGTTTTGGGAGGCAATATGGACGAGATAACAGATGTTTATTCGACAAAACGCGAAAAGCCGCCTTTTTCGAGGGTCGGGTGGACGCTCTTTGCCATTCTGGGCATAACCACGCTTCTGCAAATTATTATAGCTGTGATTGTGAAGCTTGCGGCACCCCAGCTGTACAATAAATCTTGGTTCATCTGGGCATTGTCAGTTATGCCGCTTTATTTCTGCGCAATTCCTATCGGTTTCCTGATTATAAAGCCTGTTCCGGTCTTGAAGGTGCAGACGAAAAAGCTGAGCTTCGGAAAGCTCGTGAGTTTTCTCGCCATGAGCTTTGCAGTTATGTATATAGGAAACATTGTAGGAACCCTGCTGAACTCCGGCATAGCCGCTCTGAAGGGCGCCGAGCTTGTCAATCCGCTTGAATCGCTGATGACAGACTCAAACATATATCTCGAGCTGCTTGTAGTTGCGATTATTGCTCCGGTTATGGAGGAATTAATCTTCCGCAAGATGCTGATTGATAGAATACGCGTATACGGCGAGAGCACCGCAATTTTGGTTTCCGGTCTGATGTTCGGACTATTCCACGGCAACCTGTTCCAGTTCTTCTATGCCTTCGGGCTAGGCTGTCTGTTTGCGTATATCTACCTGAGAACTGGCAGAGTGCGTTATACAATGATTCTGCACGCGGTAATAAACGGTTTCGGTGTTTTAATAGCACAACTGGCTGTAAGAAGCGCGGATGCTGGTGCGCTCAACCTGAGCGGCGAAAACCCGGAGAAGCTTATAAAAGCCGCCGAGAGCAATCTGCCGCAATATCTCGCGATGGGCTTGTGTGGGCTTGCCGCTGTGGTGTTATTCATTTCGGGAATAGTGTTGCTGATAACAAACCGCAGGAAAGCGGTGCTCTATACCACTCCGAAGGAGCTCCCCAAGGACGAGCGCTTTAAGACCGTATTCGTGAACTGGGGCATGGGACTGTTTATTCTGCTTGCGGTGGGAATGATGGTTTACACGGCAATTGCCGTATAGGAAGCTACAAAAAGCTCGACATCAATGAAAAAGGACTTCGGAATCTTCCGAAGTCCTTTTCTTATGAGTTACAGCTTTTTAAGCACTTCTACTATCTCCTCAAACTTCTGGCTGTGCGAGGCTTTTACAAGCACCGAGTCACCCCTTTTGACGAGGTCATGAAGCTCATTAAGAAGCTTTTCCTTGTCCCTAAAGTATACTGCCGAAGAAGAACCAGCGGACTTTGCACCCTCCGCGGTGTTCGCGGAAAGCTCGCCGCAGGCAATGACGAGGTCGATGCCTTTTTCCGCGGCGTGAACACCGGTATCAAAGTGGAGCTTTGAAGCCGCCGTGCCCAGTTCGCCCATGTCGCCGAGTATGCAGACCCGCCTGCCCCTGAGCAGGGAGAGCGAGTCGAGCGCCGCCGCTACGGAGGTGGGGTTGGCGTTATAGCAGTCGTCGATAATCGTAATTTTTCCCGTATCAATAATCCCCGCGCGGCTTCCGACAGGAACATAGGAAGCTATGCCGCGGGCGATTTCGGCATCCGTCAGACCCATTTGCAGGCCTACGGCCGCGGCGCCCAGAGCGGCTGTAACCATGTGCACGCCATAGGAATTGATTTTCGTGGGGATACGGCGGGCGCCTGAAATAATATCAAGCTCCATGCCCTCAGTTCCGAGCAGTCTTATGTTTTCGGCTGTGACCTCGCAGTCTTGCGACACCCCATAGCGGCAGATTTTCTGCTTGCAGGTCAGCTTCCTCAGCGTTTCGTTGTCACCGTTTACGAAGACAATTCCGTTTTCGGGAAGATACTCAAGCATTTCGGTTTTGGCTTTCAGAACGCCGTCAAAATCGCCGAGAAATTCGAGATGGGCGAAGCCTATCGTGGTATAGAGCGCCATATCGGGGCGTACGATTTCAGCGAGTCTTGTCATTTCGCCGAAGTGAGATATGCCCATTTCGATGACAGCGCACTCATGGCTCTCGTTGAGTCCGAAAAGCGTGAGCGGCACGCCCAGGTCGTTATTGAGATTTTTCGGAGTCTTATGCACCCTGAATCTTTGCGAAAGTACCGCTGAAACCATTTCCTTGGCCGTTGTTTTGCCGACGCTGCCTGTGATTCCGAGAACGGGAATGTTAAACTGGCGGCGGTAAAACGCGGCAAGGTCGCCGAGAGCTGTGACGGTGTTTTTGACGATAATCATAGGGAAATTTTCGTTTCCGGGGAGGTGTTCGCCGATAGCGATTAGCGCGCCCTTATCGAGAACCGCTCCGATAAAGTCGTGCCCGTCGCTGTTTTCTCCCTTAATGGCGGCAAAAAGACAGCCTTCGGTAACGGCTCGACTGTCCGTCGTGACGGACGAAATTTCCCTTCTAAGAAGGGAAGCGTCACCGAAGAACTCGCCGTTTACCGCTTTTATTATGTTCTCTACGGTCAGATTTTTCATCAGGCGTAAAACCCCTAGCGGTATTTTTTCATTGATACTTCGATTATCTCTTCGCAGAGTTCGCCGAAGCTCTTGCCCTGCGCCTGTGCCATCTGAGGAATAAGACTCGTCGGAGTCATGCCCGGGAGTGTGTTCGCTTCAAGGCAGAAGATTTCACCCTTTTCGTTCATAAGAAGATCCACACGGCAGTAGGCCTCTATCATCAGAACCTTGTTCACATTTTCACTCAGGCGCTGGACTTTTTCAGTGATTTCATCGCTTATGGGAGCGGGGCAGAGTTCGGTTGTCAGTCCCGCCTGATACTTGTTTTTGTAGTCATAGAAGCCTTCCTTCGGGATGATTTCAATGACAGGCATTGCCACGCCGTCCATCACACCGACAGTAAGCTCGCGGCCCTTGATGTACTGCTCGACAATCACGGCGCTCTCATACCTGAACGCAAGCTCCAAAGCGGCTTCGTATTCCTCGCGGCTATTAACAATTGAGGTTCCGACGCTTGAGCCGCCTGAGCAGGGCTTGACAACGCAGGGGAAGCCGACGTCCGCATAGGGCGCCTCGCCCGAGTAAACCGTTATGCCTGCGGGAGTGAGAATTCCGGAGCATTCAAAGAGCTTTTTTGAAAGTGACTTGTTCATGGCAAGCGCACTGCCTAAGTAGCCGCTGCCGGTATATTTGATTCCCGCGACGTCAAAGGCTGCCTGCAGCTTGCCGTTTTCGCCCTCGTCTCCGTGCAGCGCAAAAAATGTTATGTCGGCTGCACGGCATATCTCGAGCACGTTGCGTCCGAGACTGCTGTCGTTCTCCTGACTCCGCCGAGCCTTGATTTTCTTAATATCCGGTTCGGTTTCTCCAACAGGGATAGTTTCTTGACGAATTTCGCGGAAAAAGAGATCTTCAGGCTTTTCGTAAGATTCAGTGCAGCCAAAAAACGAATCCAGCAGTACGACATTATGTCCGCGTTCACGCAGAGCCTTTGACACCATTGTTCCGCTTGTGATGGAAACGTCCCTTTCTGTGCTGATGCCGCCGCACAGTACAACAATATTCATAGCGTGCCTCCTGATAGCTAGCTTGTTCTAAAGCCAACCAAATATATACAATACATACATGAGTCAGTATAGCACAAAACAGCACCCATATCAAACAGAATTGTGCGTCTTACAAACAAAATAACAGCCGCCGCGCCAAAGCGCGGCGGCCTATAGGTTTTAGCTGAATGTCAGCTGAAGAACTTCTCGCGCACTTCGTAGACGGGCATATCTGCTCCGGTATACAGCTTGAAAGCCGCGGCTCCCTGATAGATGAGCATACCTGTTCCGCCGACGGTAATGCAGCCTGCCGCCTTTGCCTCACGCAGAAGCCGCGTCTCCTTTGGGTTGTAGATAGTGTCGGTCACTACAAGCCCCTTTCTGAGGGCTTCCGATGAGCTTATGGGCATTTTATCAATGTCGGGCGCCATTCCGGCTCTCGTAGTGTTTGCAAGAATGTCGCTGTTCGTAACGGAATCAAGCAGCAGCTTCTCGTCCGAAAGGTCATGTACCCGGACTGAGCAGCCGGGAAGCTCACTGCAGATGTTTTCCGCGGTTTTTTCGGCTCTTGTGAAGAACTCGTCCTTGAGATTAAAAATATTTATCTGTTTTGCGCCTGAAAGCGCGCACTGTACCGCGATTGCCGTACCGGCACCGCCTGCGCCCATTATTGTGATACGTTTGCCCGCAACATCAATACCCTCCGCCTTCAAGCTCTCGACATAGCCGATGCCGTCCGTGTTGTAGCCTATCCAGCGCCCGTTTTCGTTTAACGCCGTATTGCAGGCACCCATGAGCTTTGCCGCGGGGCTTATTTCGTCCATATAGGCAAGGACAGCCGATTTGCAGGGCATAGTGATGTTGATGCCTCGGAAATTAAGCGCCTTGATGCCGGCTATGGCAGCGTCCAGCTTATCCAGTGGAACGTCAAACGCCACATAGACGCAGTCGAAGCCGAGCTTTTCAAAGCAATAGTTGTACATTGCAGGTGAACCGGAATGTCCGACCGGAGAGCCTATAAGAGCCAAAGTCTGAGTTTTTCCGGTAATGCGTTTATCCATGATTGCCTCCTGATTTGTTAAGCCGCCGCGCAAGAGAAATTTTGGGCGGGAAAATGCCGTAAAGGCAGGCGCGCAGGCATGATGATAGCCCTGTGCGCCCACCTGTCATATTACTAAGCCTATTCGGTGTCGCTGATTTTTGAGAATACGCTGACGCCGAACCATTTCTTGTAGTTCATTGCAAGATAGACCATGAAGAGCAGACCAACGACTGCCATACCCAGGTTAATAAGCAGATTCGTAAGAGATGCCTGAGCCTCTCCGGTGAGCTTGATGAGCCAGGACTGGATGTAGGGGATTACATATGAAGCAAGACCCATAAAGGTGTAGTAGATGCCAAGGTTTCTGCCCTTGTTGCCCGGATGCATTTCCTGCATGAGGGAAACGCCGCACTGGAGCGCGCCGCCCGCCGCGAAGAAGCCGATGAGGAAGGTAGCCACATAAACCATGGCCTGTACATGTATAGTACATACGAGAGCATAGGCGACAACAGAGCCCGCGAGGTCAATGAGCAGGATGTTGAGAGTTCTTCTGCGGAACTTTGCCATGAATATACCCCAGGTAATAACAGCTATGAGCGAACCCGCGGTATAGATGGATGTCAGAGAAGCGGATGCCATATCGGACATACCCATGTAGGTCTGACCGAAGGCCTTAATATACTGCTGAGCCGAGAACATGGTTGCCATTGCGATGAAGCCGTAGAGAGCGCAGCCGATGGTGACGCCGAAGGGGGGCTTCTTTACAAAGCGAGCGGCGGCCTTCTGAGCGTCCGCGTCGAGAACATGCTTCTTTTCGGCGAGCTCTTTCTCATAGGCGGCCTTAACAGCGGGATCGCTTTTACGGAGCTTCTTTTCCTCGTCATAGGAATAAGGAGCTATAAGCGCGAGTGCAAAGATTACTACGGACATAACTATCGGGAGTATAACGCCGATGGTCCAGTTGCCGGACTGGGTCAGTGAAACGACGAGCAGAGGATAAATAAAGCCGGATACCGAGATGACGCCCTTTATGAGTATGACAGCTGTGCTGGGAGACCTTGTCCAGCTTTCCTGAACTGCAGGATAGCAGGAGCCGTCGAAGCAGCTCGTCGCCGCGCCGAGCGCGAATGCGCAGACACAGGCAACCGTGTAGCTGTGCGTGAGCAGCAGTCCCAAGAAGCCTAAAATGTACATCGCCGCACCGATGGCGATCATAAGCTTGCGTCCGATTTTATCGGAGATTTCACCGCAAATCCAGACGGTAAGGAACTTGGCGAGACCGGTGTAGGCGATAACCGCGCTGACAGCCGCCGCGCCGAGTTTCGCATCCGTGTAGCCCCATTGCGTGAAGAAGGATACCTTGTTCTGGCTCAGAAGGATCGCCTGAATGCCATGGGTCAGATAAGCCATGTAGACGGCGGCCAGAGTCCAGAGATACTTTTTTGCTCTCATTAATTCTCTTCCTCTCTGTTTTGTGATCTATTTCAGCGCTTTTTTGCCAACTACAGCGCCGGAATCCAGATAGTTGCCGATGGTGGCTTCGTCATAACCGAGCTCACGCATCACTTCGACGGTATGAGTTCCCTGAGCGGAGCTTACCCTGTAAGACGGCTCGGGATAGGACTGGAATTTTACGGGATTTGTAGCGATATTTCTTTTACCTGAGGGGCAGTCGAGCTTAGTCATGATGCCGTTAGCCCAGACCTGCTCGTCCTCGTACATATCCGCCGGCTCATAACAGGCTTCACAGGGCAGATCGTTGTCCTTGAAAATTTTCAGAATCTCAGCTCTTGTGAAATTCTTAATCGCCTCGTCAAGAACAGCCACGACCTCGCTGTTGAGCCCCAGAGTGTTCATGCGGTCACAGTTGTTATATTTCTCGTTGTCCACAAGGTCGGCACGAAGCAGGAGCAGCAGGATCGAGTGTACGA
>JASDTK010000306.1:9035-9394 GCA_041891555.1 Oscillospiraceae bacterium | reverse complement strand
GAACGATATGGTCAACACAGTTGCCCGCTACAAAATACTGCAGCAGGTTCAGCGCTATCGGGACAATATTGCTATCGCGGTCATAGAAGAGCCTCAGGACAGGATAGTCGCGGCGCAGGCGGCAGATGAAATGCTGAATATAGTCGGCATACAGGCTTCAATCGTCATTTATCCGAACGGAAACGGCGGAGTGATAATATCGGCGAGGTCTATAGGAGAGGTGAATGTTCAGCTTCTGCTGGAGGACCTTGGCGGAGGCGGCAACAGATCCTCGGCCGGCGTCCAGCTCGGGGACGTTTCTCTTCGTGAGGGCGCGGAAAGGCTCTTCGCGGCAATTGATAAATATTTTCAGGAATAAT
>JASDTK010000306.1:6904-9025 GCA_041891555.1 Oscillospiraceae bacterium | reverse complement strand
GGATAAATATATGAAAGTAATCTTTTTGACCGATGTAAAGGGGCAGGGCAAAAAAGACGAGCTCAAAGAGGTCTCGGACGGCTATGCGAGAAACTATCTGATTCCGAGAAAGCTGGTCATGGAGGCTACAAGCGACACCCTCAACGCCATAAAAATCAAGGAAAAGGCAAAGCTTGCCCACGCGGCCAAGGAAAAGGCGCTCGCCGAGGAAAATGCGAAAAAGCTCGAAAGCCTCATAGTGAAGGTCCCAGCAAAGGCGGGAGCGGGCGGAAAACTCTTCGGCTCAGTCACCTCAAAGGAAATCAGCGAGGCGCTTTTTAAGCAATACAGCATAACTGTTGATAAAAAGGACATCGTTTCGGGTGAGCCTATCAAGAATTACGGCGCCTATTCCGTTAAGTGCAGGCTGGGCCATGAGATAAGCGGTACAATTAATCTTGTTGTGACAGAAGAAAAATAATTCTATAAGGAATTTTCTATGGACGAACTTTTCGAACTTAGAGTGCCGCACTCGGCGGAGGCGGAGCAGTCGGTCATAGGCTCAATGCTTATAGACCCCGCCTGTATTCCCGACGTACTTCAAAAGGCGAGATCGGATGATTTTTATCTTCAGACTAACCGCGATGTGTTCGATACGATAAGCAATATGTACATCTACGGGCGCGCGGTCGATCCCGTCACGACCCTGGATCAGATGCGCATACGCGGCTGCCTGAGGGATAATTCCCAGAGCTATCTGCTCGAACTTATGCAGGTCACGCCGACCGCCGCTAATGTAATGAAATACGTCGATATACTGCGCGAGCAGTCGCTGCTTCGTGCGCTCTTGAAGGTCGGCGGCGAGATAACAACCATGGTGCGCGAAGGTGCAGGAGAAGCCGACACGATGCTCGAGGCTTCGGAGCGGAAAATCTATGCCCTGCGTCAGGGACGTACGATAGGCGGACTTGTCAAGGTTTCAAATGTCATTCAGGACGTCTATAATCAGATATCCGAAATGGCGGCGTCCGGCGTTCAACTGCCCGGTATTACGACCGGACTGCACGATCTGGACAGCGCGATTCTGGGACTCAACAAGGGCGACCTCGTTCTGATTGCTTCCAGACCCGGCATGGGCAAAACGAGTATAGCATTAAATATAGCCATGCACGCCGCAAAGGCGTCGAAAAAGACTGTTGCCATCTTTTCACTTGAAATGTCGCGGGAGCAGCTTGGTATCCGTCTTCTAGCGGGAGAGGGGCTCATCGACGCCCAGAAGCTGCTGACGGGCAGACTCAGCCCCGCCGACTGGGCGAGAATAGGTACTGCCGCCTCCGCTATCAGTGAAACGGAGATACTCATCGACGATAATCCCTCGCTCTCGGTTGCGGACATAAATTCACAATGCCGAAGGCTCGATAATCTGGGGCTCGTCGTTATCGACTATTTGCAGCTCATGCAGTCAGCCGGGAGCGGTCACAGCTACGCCGGCGAGAACCGCCAGCAGGCCGTTTCGGATATGAGCCGCATGCTTAAAATTATGGCGAAGGAGCTCAACGTGCCGGTCGTCTGCCTTTCTCAGCTTTCACGAGCCAATGAGAGCAGGTCAGACAAACGCCCCGTCCTCTCAGACCTGCGCGAATCGGGTGCAATCGAGCAGGACGCGGACATTGTCATAGGTCTTTACAGAGAGGGCTATTACGACAAAGAGTGTGCGAATCCAAACGAAGCCGAGGCAATAATTCTGAAAAACCGCCACGGAGAACTGAAGAAGGTTCCGCTGATGTGGCTGCCGGAATATACTAGCTACGCTTCCGCAGAAAGACACCACGACGAAGATGATTACTGACTTTTGCGACAAGTACGATATGCTTCCGAAAAACGGAATCGTCCTCTGCGCCGTATCGGGCGGAAAGGACTCAATGTGCCTCATGGAAAGGCTGAGGGAGCTTGCGCCGCAATACGGATTCGAAGTCCGCTGCGCGCACTTCGACCACAGGCTGCGAGGAGAGGAATCCGACCGCGACAGGGCTTTCGTTGAAGCCTATTGCGGAGAACGGGGCATTCCCTGTTATGTGGGTTCAGCAGATGTTTCGTGCTTCGCCAAGGAGAACGGACTCGGGATTGAGGAGGCCGCACGCA
>JASDTK010000306.1:0-6894 GCA_041891555.1 Oscillospiraceae bacterium | reverse complement strand
CGCTATGACTTTCTCGAAAGAACCGCCGAGGAAATCGGAGCCTGCCGTATCGCGACAGCGCACACGGCTGACGACAATGCGGAAACGCTTATTTTGAATCTCACGCGCGGAAGCGGCTTGAAGGGCCTTTGCGGGATACCTCCCATACGCGGGAAAATTATTCGCCCCATGCTTCAGACGACAGGAGAGGAAGTGCTCGAATACCTTGAGAAAATGGGTATTCCTCATGTTGAGGATTCAACGAACGAAAAGGACGATTATGCACGCAACAGGCTAAGACACAGAGTTATCCCCGAACTCAGGAGCCTGAACTCGGGTTTTGACGAGAACCTTATCCGCTGCGCAGAGCTTCTTCGGGAGGACGAGGAATACCTGTCGAGGCTCGCAGAGAATTTTGTAAACACTTATTATTCCGGCGGCAGCCTACCCGTATCAGAATTTACCTTACTGCCAAAATCTGTATCCGCAAGAGTCCTGCGGCTCATTGTACCCTCAGGGCTTTCCGAAAAGCATATCAGCGCTGTGCGGCGCATTGCAGCAGACGAAGAAAAGCATTCTTACGCGGATGTTCCAGGCCTGCGTGTCGCGAGGGATTATGACAGACTGCTATTTGGCCCGGGAAAAAAGGGCGCTATCGAGAAGCGAGAGCTAAAACCGGGAACCGTTACGGAAATCTCCGAGGCCGGAATCGAAATTGCCTGCGAATTCATAAAAAACTGCAAGGAAATTCATAATTCCTTTAATATTTTCTTCTTTAAAAATGATAGTATCTGTGGTAAGATATTTGTTAAGTCCCGCTCAGAGGGCGAAAGTGTCCGTCTGGTGGGGAGAAATTGCACAAAAACACTTAAAAAGCTTTTCTCCGAGGCAAAGTTAAACGGAGAGGACAAGGCGCTTGTACCCGTTATTTATGACGAGGAGGGTGTTATTGCCGTCTGCGGTTTCGGAATAGCGGAGCGCTGCAGGCCGGAACCCGGCGACAGCGTTGTAATACTCACTGTCAAAAACGCCGACAAGAAATAAATGAGTGGCTGCGTTATTTAATTTTTAATTATCGGGGAGAATTGTTGGGATGATAAACGATATCATGAAGGTCCTTATTACAGAGGAGCAGATCGAAAAACGTGTTAAGGAACTCGGCAGAGAACTATCAGATAAATTTGAAGGCTGCGAGCCTCTATTTATCGGTGTTCTGAAGGGCAGCTTTATTTTTATGGCCGACCTTATACGAAACGTGAGCCTCAAGTGCTCTATGGACTTTATGGCGGTCTCATCCTACGGCAATGGGACGACAACATCGGGCGCCGTTAAAATCAACAAGGATCTGAATGAGGATATATCGGGCCGCCATGTGATAATAG
Source organism: Oscillospiraceae bacterium (assembly GCA_041891555.1). GTDB lineage: Bacteria > Bacillota > Clostridia > Oscillospirales > Oscillospiraceae > UBA2658. Next base: position 5,533 of record JASDTK010000306.1, on the reverse strand, counting down.
TCGAGGATATTCTTGACAGCGGTGTAACGCTCACATATCTCTGCGGCTATCTTCAGAACCGCAAGCCCGCGTCGATAACTCTTGTGACCCTTCTGGATAAACCGGCAAGACGCAGAGCGCCTTTAAAGGCGGATTACGTTGGCTTTGAAGTTCCGGATGAATTCGTTGTCGGCTATGGTCTTGATTTTGCGGAGAAATACCGCAATCTTCCCTTCGTGGGGGTCCTTAAGCCCGAAGTATATTCGGACTGTGAGGAATAAAGTCTGTCTTTGTGACGGACAAATTTTATTGCATTTAACGCAAAGGAAGTGATTTTTGCTTGAAGAAAAACCGAAACCAAGCCAGAGATATAGGTTTTTACGCGCTGATACTCGTGATTTTGATGGCAACGGTCTGGTCTATGACCTCACAACCGGAAACTTCAGGTAATGTGAAGTATTCCGAAATAGTCGAGCTCTTTCAGAAGAAACAGGTCGAATCTTTTTCAACTGTCGGAAACAAAATAACTCTTCAGCTCCGCGAACCTTATAATGACAATGAAACCGTTACATCGGAGCTGGGGTCTGTAGATTATTTCTATCAGCAGATGGGTGATCTGATACAGGAGCAAAAAGACAAAGGCATTCTGAAGGAGTACGAATACAGTCCGACTCAGACGACGCCGTGGTGGGTTCAGTTCATTCCCTATCTTATTCTGCTCTTGATTTTCGGTATCTTCTGGTATGCCATGATGAAGACCGCCGCGAAAAACGGCGGAGCCGGCGGCGCTATGAAATTTGGCAGAGCAAGAACAAGACTTGGCCAAGACGAGAAGAAAAAAGTAACTTTCGATGACGTTGCGGGCGCAGACGAAGAAAAAGAAGAACTTCAGGAAATCGTCGGCTTTCTGCGCAACCCTGCTTCCTTCACGGCAATGGGCGCAAGGATTCCAAAGGGCGTGCTGCTCGTCGGCCCTCCGGGAACCGGTAAAACGCTTATTGCAAAAGCGGTTGCGGGCGAGGCGGGGGTGCAGTTTCTGTCGATTTCGGGTTCCGATTTCGTCGAGCTCTACGTCGGCGTCGGCGCGTCACGCGTACGCGATTTGTTTGAACAGGCAAAGAAGATTGCTCCAGCAATCATTTTTATAGATGAAATCGACGCTGTCGGACGTCAGAGAGGCTCAGGCCTCGGCGGCGGTCACGATGAGCGTGAGCAAACCCTGAACCAGCTTCTTGTCGAGATGGACGGCTTCGGCAACAACGACGGCGTAATAGTCATGGCGGCGACGAACCGCGCGGACATACTCGACAGCGCGTTACTCCGCCCGGGCCGCTTTGACCGAACGGTCTATGTCGGCCTACCGGATAAGCGCGGACGCGAGGCTATCTTGAAGGTTCACTCAAGAGGCAAACCTCTCGGAGACAATGTTGACCTCAACAGCATTGCAAGGGGAACCCCCGGTTTCTCGGGCGCTGATCTGGAAAACCTTTTAAACGAGGCCGCAATCCTTGCCGTAAGACGCGGAAAGCGCTTTATCACCCAACCGGAGATTGATGAGGCCATCCTCAAGGTCATTGCAGGGCCCGAAAAGAAAAGTAAGGTAATGTCCGAAAAGGCGAAGAAGCTCACAGCCTATCATGAGGCGGGCCACGCGGTCGTGGGGCATTTCCTCAAGCCTAAAGAACCGGTTCAGTATATAACCATCATTCCGCGCGGACCTACGGGCGGCATGACAGTCTACCGTCCCGAGGAGGACAAGGAAAGCTATGCATCCCGCGGTGAGATGTTTGCGGACATTGTTGTTAGTTTAGGCGGGCGTGTTGCCGAAAAGCTTATAATGGACGATATTTCGACCGGAGCTTCGGGCGATATTCAGAGTGCGACAAGAACGGCGAGGGCCATGGTCACGGTATATGGCTTCTCCGACAGACTAGGTCCCATCTCCTTTGAAGACGCGGGCCACAGCATTTTTATAGGGCGTGATTTCGGGCAGACAAAGAGCTATTCCGAGGAGACTGCCGCGATAATCGATGAGGAAGTCAAGCGTATTTTTGACGAAGCGGGTAAAAACTGCGAAGAGGTTCTGAAAGAGCACCAGGATTTGCTTGTTAAGGTCGCGGAATATCTGTTGGTCAACGAATCCATGGACGGAAGCGATTTCGCGTTCCTCTGTGAACATGGCTATATTCCCGAGAAGGCGAAAAAAGCGATTGATGAAATGAATATCGAGGGAGTAATGTCCGACGATCCGTCGTTTAAAACCGACGCGCAGACCTCATCAAGGCCTGCGGATAAGAACAACTACGGATACTAAATAAACACTAAGGGCGGAAGAGATTCCGCCCTTTTCGAGAGGAAATGATAAGTACATGAAGCTTGGAATTGTCGGTCTGCCGAACGTCGGAAAGAGCACGCTTTTTAACGCCATTACAAACGCGGGCGCAGAGAGCGCGAATTATCCGTTCTGCACTATAGACCCGAACGTGGGAACGGTTGCCGTTCCGGACGAGCGCCTTGATTTTCTGGCGGAGCTCTACAGTCCGAAAAAATATACCCCCGCCGTTATTGAATTCGTCGATATTGCGGGGCTTGTCAAGGGCGCGTCAAAGGGCGAGGGGCTTGGCAATAAGTTTCTCAGCAACATACGCATGACGGACGCGATAATCCATGTTGTCCGCTGCTTTGACGACGAGAACGTCATACATGTCGAGGGCAATACAGACCCGCTGCGTGATATCGAGATTATTAACCTTGAGCTTATCATGGCGGACATGGAAATGGTCGAGCGCCGTGTGGACAAGGCAAAAAAAGCCGCAAAAGGCGGCGATAAAAAGTTCCTGCACGAAGCGGAGGTCATGGAGGGACTGCTTGCCCATATGAACGACGGCAAGCTTGCCAGAAGCTATGACTGCTCGCCTGAGGACAGGGAGATAATCGAGGAAAGCGAGCTTTTGACGCTGAAACCCGTCATATACGCCGCAAATATGGATGAAAAGGGCTTTTCGGAGGGACCTGAAAACAACGCCTACTACAAGCTTCTGGCGAAATACGCGCTTGACGAGGGTTCGCAGGTTTTGCCCATCTGCGCTAAGGTCGAGCAGGAAATCGGAGAGCTTGACGATGAGGACAAGGCGCTCTTTATGGAGGAGCTGGGCATGATCGAAAGCGGCCTCAACCGCCTTATCAAGTGTTCATATAGCCTTTTGGGACTAATATCATTCCTGACCTGCGGCCCCGACGAGGTGCGCGCGTGGACCATCAGAAAGGGCGCGAAGGCTCCTCAGGCAGCGGGCAAGATACACACCGATTTTGAGCGCGGCTTCATAAGAGCCGAAATTGTTGCCTTTGACGACCTGAAGTCCTGCGGTACTATGGCGGTTGCGAGGGACAAAGGGCTTATCCGCTCCGAGGGCAAGGAATATGTAATGCATGACGGCGATGTGACACTGTTTAGGTTTAATGTGTAAATAAATACGCTATTTGAGGTGTGCTGTGAAGAAAAAGATAAGCAGAAAAAAAGCAGAGATAGCGATATCAGGCATCTGTTTTTGTGCAGTGGGCAATGGAATCTGTTCGGGGATATATGCTGCACAAAATTTAAATTGGTGGTTTATTATTTCTACAGTGTTTTTAACGATAGCTTTTATAAGCACCATAGTATTAATTATCCGCAATATCGATTTTTCAGAAACTGATAAGTAAATACATCTTTTAATCAGGTTCAATGTGTAAGCAGCAAAATACAAAGAAAACAGCGTTCGGTTAATTATCGAAAGCTGTTTTCTTTGTATCTATAGAGTCTAGTCGGAGAATGTAAGAGTCATCACATCAACGGTATGTGTCTTTTCTAAGAGGGCCATGCTGACTTCTTTGAGCTTCCTGTATCCCATAGCTGCCCAAAATGCCTGACCGTTCTTGTTCTCTTCGATTACTCCGATACGGAAGGATGTGGCACCAAGTCTTTTCGCCCATTCAACCAGTGCGGAATGCACCGCTTTACCAAGCCCGTTTCCTCTTTTCGCGGGGTCAAGCAACATTAGTCCAAGCATCCATTCGCCTTGAATGGGATAATCCCGGATAATATCGATTACGCCGACAAGCTTGTTTTGCGCGCTACTGACTCCAAGGACGAACTTGTCCTCATAGCCTTTGCCGTCAGGCAAATCCAAAAAAATTTCGTCCACTTCCCGTTCTGCGGGTAATACTCCGCAGTGAAGCTGATAATAGTCTCCGCATCTCGCGCAAAGAGCCAGAACTTCGGAGCGGTCGGCTTCTGTGAGAAGTCGGATACTATACCCGTCTTTCAATGTGATGTTCAGCATATTTTTTCCTCAATTTATTCAATAAAGTTATTATAATATAAAATGCCAATTATTTCAACAAGGAACCTTTTATCAACAACAGCTTGACAAAATTCGTGCAAGGGACTAAAATCACTTTATTATCAAGATACAGGCGATGACGGAGACTGACTGTCCGGCGCGGCAAAGAGAAAACGGCAATAGCTGAAAACCGTTTCGAAACGCGGACAAGTATCATACCGCTCCCGAGCCGAAGCGCCGAAGATGCCGCTTTTTTATAAAGCCATAGCTTTTGTAGGCCCTCCCGTGTGCGCACGTTACAGCGCTCCTAAAGCGGCAGACTGTGTCTGCAAGCAGGGTGGAACCGTGTGAAATTCGCACCCCTGACAATGTCAGGGGTGTTTTATTTTTTCATACGCCGAAAATGCGTTGCGAAGCAAGCATTTGACTCTTCGCCGCAGGCGCAGGAGTATAGAGCGAGCGGCGCGAGCGGGAAAATAAGAGGGGATACAAGGGGAAACATCCCCTTGTGCCTTATCTCTTTGGAATTTCAAAAAAACATTTCTCTTTTTGCGAAAAGAGAAACGGTGTTTTGAGCGTTTCTTGTAAAACGAAGTTATGCACCTGAAGAATAGTAAATTAAATGATAGGAGATAGATATTATGGACGAGAACAAATACTCTTTTGAAAACCCCGATTTCAAGCATGCCTACAGACACACGACTTCGCATATCCTTGCGCAGGCGATAAAGCATCTTTATCCCGAGACAAAGTTCGCTATAGGTCCCGCGATTGAAGAAGGGTTCTATTACGACGTCGACTCCGAGACAGTATTCACGCCCGAGGTGCTTGAAAAACTCGAAGCCGAAATGCGCAATATATGCAAGGAAAAGATACCCCTTGAACGTTTTGAGCTGCCGCGTGCCGAGGCTCTCGAGTTCATGAAGGACGAGCCATATAAAGTCGAGCTTATAAACGACCTCCCTGAGGACGCAGTAATCAGCTTCTATAAGCAGGGCGACTTTACCGACCTCTGCGCCGGCCCGCACATGGACAGCACGGGACGAATCAAAGGAAATGCCATCAAGCTCACGAGCTGCACCGGAGCGTACTGGCGCGGCGACTCCAAGCGCAAGATGCTCCAGCGTATTTACGGTACTTCATTCCAGAAAAAAGAGGAGCTGGATGCCTATCTTGAGCGCATCGAAGAAGCGAAAAAGCGCGACCACCGCAAGCTGGGGCGCGAGCTTGAC
>JASDTK010000305.1:0-9590 GCA_041891555.1 Oscillospiraceae bacterium | reverse complement strand
CTTCACGGTCATAATGGGCATCTTCAGCGCCTTCCTCCGCTGGCTTCAAAATGTCAATATTTTTGAATCCGACACGGGGCTTGCCATACCCAATTCTCCATACAGCTATGCTGTCGTGCTTTTCGCTGTCCTGTTTGCGGTCATTCTCCTTGTCTGGCTACGCAGATACAGGGATATCGGCTTCGCCTCGAATTACCCGGAGGTCTACTCCGCAGCTCCGCCCTTTACAAAGGTCGCGGCCTATATAATCGGCGCCCTCATCGCTGTCGGAGGCATACTAACTGTGTACCGCTCCGTGATTAACTCCAAAACCGCTTTTGATCTTATTCTGGGCCTGTTCAGCTTTGTCTGCGCCGCCGGCATGATAACCTTTCTTCTCTCCGCAGGCAAGCCGGAAAAGAAAAGCAGCGGGTCTTTCGGAGCCGCGGCAACTGTTTTCTTCCTCTGCTTCTGGCTCATAGCCTCTTACAAATACAGTGCGGCCGATCCCGTCATCTGGCATTTCGCGCCCAGACTTCTTTCAATCTCAGCGACGATACTTGCCTTTTATTTCATTGCGGGTTTTGTTTTCAATAAACCGAAGCCCCTCGCTTCACTATACTTCAGTCTTCTCGGAACCTTCATGTGTCTGACGGTTCTCTCCGATTCCTATCCGATTGGCGAACAGCTCATCACTGTCGGCTTCCTTGCCGCCATGATACTCCTGTCCTTCGTTCAGGTAAGCGGAGCGAAGAACGAGACCTGATTATCAAAACGAAGCAAACAAAATGCTCTCTGCCGATTAACGGCAGAGAGCATTTTGTTTGTCGCGCCGCACTGCTGTTCAGAGCGGCTTGCCAACTTATCTCATTTAACTTCTTCCATCGATTTGATGCAGTCCTTGCATACGTTCTTGCCTTTAAACACCACTATATCCTTGGCGTTGTCACAGAAAATGCAGGCGGGCTGATATTTACGCAGAATAATGGAATCGTCATCCACATATATCTCCAAAGAGTCCTTTTCCGCAATGTCCAAGGTTCGGCGGAGTTCAATTGGCAATACAATTCGCCCGAGTTCGTCTACTTTTCTAACTATTCCGGTCGATTTCATAAAAGTGCCTCCCCGTTTGAGTAATGATTTGCTGTTACATAATTTATTCGATTTTCTATATAAAATTATATTGATTTTATCATGAATGTCAAACATATTTTTGAAAATTTATTAGTTATTCACAATTTTTGTTATATCTCACAAGAATGCTGGAATAAAAATGGAGATGAAGATTAATGCTTTTTAATCTAATAATCGTTCTCATGGTAGTGTTTTCTCTCGCATACGGCGCTCTGAGCGGCAATCTCAGTGCGCTCTCCGCCGCCGCTGTTGCCGGCGCAAAGGACGCAGTGACTCTCAGTCTTTCTCTCTGTGGAATGATCTGTCTCTGGTCGGGCGTTATGGAGCTTATGCGGCGCGCAGGCCTGTCCGAAAAGCTCTCCCGGCTGATGCGGCCAGTGCTCTCAGCGCTTTATCCGACCGCTGCAAAGGATTCCGAAACAATGGGCGCACTTTCGACAAACGTGTCAGCGAATCTTTTGGGTCTCGGCAACGCGGCTACTCCCGCAGGTATAAAAGCGGCTATAGGGCTCAAACGCCTTTCGGGACTAAGCTCGGCTTCAGACGAACTGTGTCTGCTGGTGGTCATGAACACCGCGTCTATACAGCTTCTGCCGACGACAGTTGCATCCCTGCGCGCCTCCTATGGTGCCGTCTCTCCCTTCGACATTCTCCCTGCCGTCTGGCTGGCCTCCTTGATATCCGTGACAGCGGGTATCCTCGCCGCGAAAGTGTTTCAGCACTTCTCCCGCACATGAAGCTTATAGGGGAGCTTGCCGTTCCTGTCATCATAGCGCTCGTGATGATTTATGCCATGAGACACGGAACGGACGTTTTTTCGGGTATGACCGCGGGCGCTCGGGACGGACTGAAAACTGTTCTGGGCATAGTTCCCGCACTTATCACGCTGCTGCCCTGCATTTATATGCTGCGGGCGAGCGGTGCCATTGACGCGCTCTGTGCCCTGCTTTCACCTCTCCTGTCAAAGCTCGGCATACCGCCGGAAACAGTTCCTCTGATGCTTTTGCGCCCGCTCAGCGGAAGCGGAGCCCTTGCAATCGGCAGCGATATTATCAAATCAAACGGCGCAGATTCCTTTATCGGGCGCTGCGCAGCCGTTATGCTCGGCTCTACTGAAACGACCTTCTATGTCATCGCGGTCTATTTCGGCGCAGCAGGGATAAAAAACAGCCGCCATGCTATTCCCGCGGCACTCATCGCTGACCTCACGGGCCTAATGGCGGCGGCCTTCTTCACAAGGCTCTTCTGGGGATGAGAACGTCTCCGCATAGTAAACGGAGACGTTTTTGCTTATTACATCTTTTCCGGAGCTGTCACGCCAACAATATCCAGCGCGTTCGCTATTACCTTTTCGGTACATTCGCAGAGCACGAGCCTCGCATCGCGGAGTGCGGGCTCCGCATCCTTGATGCGGCAGCTCGTATAGAACCTGTGGAACCTTGCCGCAAGCTCCGTGACATATCGGTTAATGCGTGAGGGGTCGTAATCCCGTGCCGCAAGTCTTATCTCCTCGGTGAACATGGCGAGCTGCTTAATAAGCTCTCGCTCATGCTCGGAGCTCAAAAGCGCGGCGTTTATCGCGCCGCCTCTCGGCACGGGATGTCCCTCCTCCGCCATAGCGGATATGAGACTGCATATTCTCGCGTGGGCATACTGAACATAGTACACGGGGTTTTCGCTGTCCTGACGTATGGCAAGGTCAAGGTCAAACTCCAGATGCGTATCCGGCTTTGCGTTAAAAAAGAATCTGCAGGCGTCAACGCCAATTTCGTCCATCAAATCATTAAGCGTGAGCGCCTTGCCGGTACGCTTGGACACCTTGACGATTTCATTGCCTCGCACAAGCCGGACCATCTGCATTATGAGAAAATCCAGCTTTTTGTTCTGGAGGCCCAGCACCGGAGCCGTCATCGAGGCTGCAAAGCGTATCGCGTGACCGTGGTGGTCGGCGCCCCAGACATCTATGACTCTGTCGAACCCGCGTTCGATGAATTTGTTGCGGTGATAAGCTATATCAACCGCGTAATATGTGTAAAATCCGTTTGAACGGCGGAGCACCTCGTCCTTGTCCGCTCCGAATTCGGTATTGCGGAGCCATAGTGCGTCGTCCTTGACGTAGGTATAGCCCCCGTTCTCCAGGAGTTTAACCGTTTCGGCAACGTAGCCGCTGTCATGGAGCGAGCTTTCGAGGAACCACTTGTCGAAATGTATACGGTAGCGCTCCAAATGCTGCTTCATAAGCTCTATGTTGTAGGGCAAACCAAATTTAACAAAAATTCTGCAGCGCGTATCAGAGTCCATATCGAGATATTTACTGCCGTCACGGTCAATTATCATCTGAGCGAGCAGCCTGATGTCGTCGCCGTGATAGCCGTTTTCGGGAAATTCGGCGGCTTCCTCACCCTTTAACAGCTGCAGATAGCGTGCCTCAATGGACTTTCCGAACAAATCGACCTGATTGCCCGCGTCATTGACGTAGAATTCGCGGGAAACTCTGTAGCCCGCCCTGTCGAGAACGGAGGCCAGAGCGTCGCCCAGAACACCGCCGCGCGCGTTGCCGATGGTCATCGGTCCGGTTGGATTGGCGGAGACGAATTCAACCATGACCTTCTCACCGCGCCCCTCATCCGAGCGCCCATAAGATGTTCCCTCGTCGCTAACAGCTTCAAGAACCTTTGTGTACCACTTGTCCGACAGCCGGAAATTCAGAAATCCGGGTCCCGCTATCTCAACGCTGCCGAAAAAGCTGTCTGTCAGATCCATACAGGAAATAAAAATCTCCGCTATAGCGCGTGGCGGCAGTTTCAATGCCTTTGCCCCTGCCATAGCATGGTTCGCGGCGTAGTCTCCGTTTGATGTATCCTTCGGTATTTCCACCTTGCCCTGAGGAAAATCTACGTCAGGAATCAGGCCGTCGCTGACCGCTTTTCTATAAGCCTTTTCTAGAAGCCCGTCAATGGAGAGCTTAGCTTCTTCAATCAGATTGGCCATTTTTTTCTCTCCTCTGTTCGCTGACTTTGATTTTAAACATATTGTGCCCTACAACGGAATGCTGAAAATCGACGGTGTAGTCAATTTCCATGTTCCCGCCGTGCTCGTCGAACGACATGGAGATATTCGTCGTGTCGACGCCCATTGTTGCAGCGCCGAAGGGCGTTTCGTAGAGGAAGTTATGCTTCCTTCCCTTTTCGAATACCATGCGGCTGTTCAGACTGCCTTCTCTTGTCATGACAACACCCAAGGGACTGATTGCAAACGAGGTTTTCGTCCCGTTAAGCCCTGTCAGCTCACTCTCCATGTAGGACAGCAGCCCCTCGCCGTTTTCATAGGCAAAGGTGCCGTCGGTTTCAAGCTCTATTATATTGTCTTCTCCCTGAAGGTCGTCTTGCGTCCCCCGGATGGAGATTATTACGTCTTTCATTTTCATATTACTTTTTACCTCTCGGATAAGCGAATTAACCGACTACCAGTGTCATTTTTATTTAAAAACGAATGTCTGTTGAACACGGCGTTACACTTGCGGGCCTTATATCATAACCGCGAAGCGGCGTTATGATATATGCATAGAATCAAATATAATGTTCGCAGTGCGGACATTATATCATAGCCTGTCGAAGGGTTCAATCCCTTTAAGATACGGCGAAATATCGCGTTTCAGCATCAACTCCGCCGTTGCGGCAAATTTTTCGGATGAGCCCGTAGTGTAGTACTCCGCTTTTCCCGTTCCGCTTTTGCTCGTAAAACCGTTTTCGCACAGATAGAGGCAAATGCTCCTTGCGGCGGCGGCGCCCGCGCTGATGAATTTGACGCCTTCGCCCATATATTCGCTGATCACTTCCGCAAGCAGCGGATAGTGCGTACAGCCCAGAATCACCGTATCTACGCCCGCCTCCCTGAGCGGAGGAAGATATTCCGCAACAGCGTCTATAACTCTTTTATCTTCTTTGTCAAAAACACCGTCTTCGACCATCGTAGCAAATTTGGGGCATGCTTTTGCGGTTACTTCAATTGACGGCGATTTTTCTCGTATTAATCTCTGGTAGGTTCCGGCGCCGACACTTGCCGTGGTTGCCAGCAGCCCGATTTTTTGATTCTCCGTCATTTCAAGCGCCTCGCGGACCGCCGACTCGACAACTCCGAAAACCGGCACGGGGCTTTCTGCTCTGAGCACCTCCAGCGCGTTTGAGGTAGCTGTCCCGCAGGCCACAAAGACCGCCTTTACATCATGCTCCAATAAAAAGCGCAGGTCTCTGCGCGACAATTCGATTATCTGTTCGCGAGTTTTTTCTCCATAGGGAAAATTGTATGAATCACTTAAGTAAATTATTCGTTCATCGGGCAAAAGTCCCGAAAGCTCCTGCGTTGCTGTCAGTCCGCCCAGGCCTGAATCAAAAACGCCTATAGCTCTGTTATCCATCCATACCTCCTGTGTTTGCGCCCGGATTCTTTATAAGCATAATGCCGTATAATAATATCTCAAATTGCCGCTTTTTTCAAGGAAAAGCGGATGTATATTCTTATATAAAATAGCTGGTATTTTGATTTCGTTTTTGATATAATTTAAGGTAGACAAAAAAAATAACTCTTTCCGCCTTTAGACCGAACACTCTCAATTCGGGTCAGTATAGTATGGCATAGCCGTTATTGGCTGATATATGGTCTTTTAAGGCAGCACTACCGGCGAAGGCGGTAGGCGACGCCGCTGTTTTCATTGAAAGGAGGCCGTTATGGATATAAAGCTCTCCACAAAGGAATTTCGTCATTTGCTTGATCTGGTATATATCGGAAACTGGATCCTGAATTCTACCAGAGGAAACGATCGCTTTGAGGATTATGACCTCGTGCAGGAAAAATTCTTTGCGCTGGCGGCTCAGAACGGGCTGCCCGAACTTGTGCAGACCTATCTCGGTCACGTTTTTCCCTCCCGCGCTTATGAAGAAGGCGGAATACACGATGCCATCGCGGATTATGAAGACGCTGTTTTTTTCGACATTCTGGCGGAGGAGCTGGCGCGCCGGGACATGACAGAGGAGCATCTCAATCCCGACGATTTGAGTGAGCTCACGGCGAGAATGGACACCTATATGTCCGAGTTCGAGGCAAATGGTATCGAAAACATTAACTTAAACATTTAGTGATTTGCCTCGTAGCCTAAGGCTAATCACCTCTGATTTTAATATTTGGCCTCCTTTTGCGGATAATAAACGCTGAAGGAGGTTTTTTGTGCGCTTATAGCCAAAGAAGCTTCCCAAGCCCCATCATCGCTTAATTGGAGGATGTCATGGACTATTTCAAAATGTCAAAGGAAGAGTACGGAGCATACGTAAAAAAAGTATCCCCTAATTCCAAGCTGCTTCCCGACATGATTAAGGCGTTTCTCATTGGCGGAGCTATCTGCTGCGTCGGACAGGCGATACTAGCGCTGTACAGCTCTGCAGGGCTTTCTAAGGAGCTTTCCGCAACTGCGACAAGTATAACCCTTGTATTTCTTGGCGCTCTTTTGACCGGTCTCGGTATCTATGACGATATTGCAAAGCACGGCGGCGCGGGCACCCTGGTGCCCATAACCGGTTTTGCAAACTCGGTCGTGGCTCCGGCACTTGAATTCAAGACCGAGGGCTTCGTGACCGGAACCGGTGCAAAGATGTTCATCATCTCGGGACCTGTAATTGTTTACGGTATATCGGCCTCGATAATATATGGAATCATTCTTTGGCTGCTGAATCTAATTCGTTGAATATCCAAATGAAAGCAGTCGCATGGAGCTTAGCTGATGCCGTAAATGAAAATAAAAATCGGCCATTGTTCCAAAACGGAGCAATGACCGATTTTTAGCCGTTTTCACACCAGCTCGATAACTGCCATTTCGGCTGCATCGCCGCGGCGCGCTCCGAGACGATAGATGCGGGTGTAACCACCGTTGCGATCCGCGTACTTGGGTGCTATCTCATCGAAGAGCTTCTTTGCAACATCTTCTCTTGTGATAAAAGAGAGAGCCTGACGGTAATCCGCCAAAGACTTGTTCTTGCCAAGAGTTATCATTTTCTCGGTCAAGGGTCCGATTTCCTTAGCGCGGGTAACGGTTGTTTCCATGCGGCCCTTTTCGAGCAGGTCTGTGACCTGCTGCCTGAGCATAGCCATACGCGCATCGGTGGGCTTGCCGAGCTTCCTGTAAGTGGACATTTCGGTTTTCCTCCTTCTAAAGAGTAAAGGCTTAAGAAGGCGCTAAGCCTTCGTAGCAGTTCTTTTCCGCTATGCGGGAATGCTGAAAACTAGTTGTTTTCGTCACTGGCAAGCGAAAGTCCCATCATGGCAAGCTTGTGCTCTACCTCTTCAAGAGACTTGCGTCCGAGATTTCTCACCTTGATCATCTCGTCCTGAGTTTTTCCGATGAGGTCCTCGACTGTGTTTATGTTTGCGCGCTTCAGGCAATTGAAGCTGCGAACAGACAAATCCAGTTCCTCTATGGTCATCTCAAGTACCTTGTCACGCTGTGTTTCAACTTTTTCCTTCACGGTGGACTCGCTGCCGATTGTTTCAGACAAATCGGTGAACAGCGTGAAGTGATCGCAGAGAATCTTCGCACCGAGAGACACGGCGTCTCTGGGCGATATGGTCTTATCCGTCCAAACTTCAATCGTGAGCTTGTCATAGTCGGTCTTGTTGCCTACGCGCGTGTTCTCCACGGCGTAATTGACCTTAAGCACAGGCGAATAAATTGAGTCGATTGGGATCGTGCCGATAATCTGTTGAGTTGTTTTATTCTTTTCCGCAACGACGTATCCACGTCCGTGGTCCACGATAAGCTCCATGCTCAGGTAACCGTCAGCCCCCAGCGTTGCGATGTGCAGCTCGGGGTTTAACACCTCGACTTCGCTGTCCGCCTTGATATCGCCGGCTTTGACTTCGCACTCGCCGCTTACTTCGATATAAACCGTTTTAGGTCCGTCGCTGTGGAGCTTAAAAATTATACCCTTGATATTGAGGACAATTTCGGTTACATCCTCTTTAACGCCGGGTATCGTCGAGAACTCGTGCTGAACACCGGCAATCTTGACAGAAGTGACCGCTGTACCTGGAAGAGAGGATAGGAGCACCCTGCGGAGAGAGTTACCCAAGGTCGTGCCGTAACCGCGCTCTAAAGGTTCTACGATATATTTTCCATACGATTCATCAGACTGATTCTCAATACATTCAATGCGCGGTTTTTCTATTTCAATCATGTTTAATTACCCTCCTTCTGAGTTGGCGCATTCCTGCGCCTCTTTTGATCAGCTTACCAATTATGAGGGTCTCTGCATTACTTAGAGTACAGCTCGACAATAAGTGTCTCCTCCACGGGGAAGTCTATATCTTCTCTTGCGGGAAGCTTAGTAACAGTTCCCCTGAGTGTATTCTTTTCACGTTCAAGCCACTGGGGAGCAGCCACAAAAACGGCGTCCTCACCGAGCAGTCTTTTGAACATTACAGAGCTGCGGCTGCCTTCGCACACCTCAAGACCGTCCTGGGGAGATACGAGATATGAGCGGATATCAACCCTGCGGCCGTTGACGGTGAAATGACCGTGGCTGACTGCCTGACGCGCCTCACGGCGGGTCGTGCAGAAGCCGAGACGGAATACTACGTTGTCAAGGCGGCGCTCAATTGTTGTGAGCAGGTTCTCGCCGGTAATTCCGGGGGTCTTGGCCGCTTTTTCATAGTAGGAGCGGAACTGCTTTTCCAGAATTCCGTAAATAAACTTAACTTTTTGCTTTTCCTGAAGCTGCATTGCATATTCGCTCTGCTTCCTGCGCATCTGACCCTTGGGGTTACGAATCGTACCACTCTTGGTCTTGGAGGTGTAACCCATGACGGCAGGAGAAATGTCGAGCGTCTTGCAGCGTTTTACGATGGGCTGCATATTTCTGGCCATAATTTTTTTCTCCTTCCTGATTAGACGCGACGTCTTTTGGGCGGACGGCAACCATTGTGGGGAATGGGTGTTACGTCCTTGATAAGCGTTACTTCAAGGCCAGCGGTTTGAAGCGCGCGGATAGCCGCTTCACGTCCGCCGCCGGGGCCCTTGACGAAAACTTCGACGGTCTTGAGCCCATGCTCCATAGCGGCCTTGGAAGCGGTTTCTGCCGCTGTCTGGGCCGCGAAGGGGGTGGACTTCTTGCTTCCGCGGAAGCCCATTTCGCCGGCTGATGCCCAGGAAATTGCGTTCCCGCTCATGTCGGTGATAGTTATCATCGTGTTGTTAAAGGAGGAACTGATATGGACGACTCCTTTTTCGATGTTCTTGCGTTCCTTGCGGCGTGTTCTGACTTTTTTATTCTTAGGTGCTGCCATTACTGTGTGTTCCCTCCTTTACTTTTTCTTTCCGGCTATAGTACGCTTCGGGCCCTTACGGGTACGGGCGTTTGTTTTGCTACTCTGTCCGCGTACGGGCCGTCCGCGGCTGTGGCCCATTCAACGATAGCAGCCAATCTCGATGA
>JASDTK010000304.1:0-9656 GCA_041891555.1 Oscillospiraceae bacterium | reverse complement strand
CGATAGTGGCGCTCGAGCACGCTGCTCACCTTCACCCGCCCCCGGTGGCCCCGCTCGAGCGGCGCGCGGCAGGACGGGCAGAAGACGACCATGCCCGGCTTCCCCGAGTTGAGCGCCGCGGCATCGACCGGGAGATTGTCACCAGCTTCGCGCAGGCGGGACTGCTGTACGAGGACGCAGAATATCACAACGCCGTGTTCATCGGGATGGATGAACACGGCGTTATTTGTCATGCGCACAAGCGCAGCGTCAATTCTGACGGAAAGACGTTTCGTATCAATGTGGAGGGCAGCGATCCCCGGTACAGCTTTCACTGGACGGGAACCTCTGACAGGCTCTATACCTTTGAAGCGCCCATTGACCTGATGTCGTTTGTCGCTCTCTACCCGGAGGACTGGCGCACACACAGCTACGTCGCGCTCTGCGGCACATCGGAACACGCCATGCTCTGGATGCTGGAGCAGAATCCACAACTTCAAAAGGTCGCGCTGTGTTTGGACAACGATGCCGCCGGGCAAAAAGCTGTGAAGCGCCTGACCGGAATTCTAAATGAACACGGCTATACCGACGTCACGCCTATGCTGCCGGAGGCCAAGGATTGGAACGACGAGCTGGTGGCGCGGCGGGATGATGCGGAAGAACAGATAGAGTCAATGCAGATGTGCTGATTGATAATCGAAATGCAATTGCCTATCAGGGTGTAGCAAGTTCGAAATAGCACAATAAGGCGAAGCAGGGATTATACTCATGATCTGCGTCAGCGTTTCGTATGTGCTTGCTTTTTTGACTTTATATATTTAATGAGGGAGCCAAGCGCTATACCAATAGTGGAAATAACACCTCCCGTGAGCATCATCCCAAAACTCGGGAAATTAACATTACCAAATGAAGCCATGTTTGCTGCACTAAATGTTGCATACTCTGCAAGCGTATACATCGCGCCAAAAGCGATTGCGGATAGCCATTTCAAGTTACCCCAATAGTTGTTCGCTCCGATCAAAATGGACAGAACAACCGTTGTAATGGGGAGCAACACCCATAAAAACATGAAGCTATATCCCATTGCATCTGATCCACTTGTAAAAAACCAAAATGCGATGATTGCAATTGCCCATATCGTAAGATACGACAGAATCAATATAAGCTTTGCGAGCCTGCTTTTACTTTTTACTACATTTGTACTTTCCTCAAGATAATTCAGATAGTTAGACATAGGAACGTCCTCCTTTAGCAGGCGGTCGAGGCTGATAGAATATAGGTCACTCATCTTTACAACACTCACAATATCCGGGTAAGTTTTTTCGTTCTCCCAATTGGATATTGTCTGCCTGCTAACGCCGAGCACTTCAGCTGCCTGTTCTTGTGTAAGATTTACATTCTGTCTTGCAGTTTGAATTTTTTTACCAATATTCATTATCCATCACCACCTTTGTTATGATTATATTTTATAGAGAGACAGTCATTGTGTCCATCCAACATTTTGTTCATCTGCCATTATGCATGACAAAATGTTTTTACATCAAAGGAAATTGTGCTTATACAAGGCGAAAATAATCCTTGCTTCGCAGTAGACGCCAACAGCGTAGCAACACAACCCAATATATTTCTATAATTTACTATACCATCCCAACATTAGAATCGCAAGAAAGGAGTCCCCTATGCAAGAAAAAGTAACCATTCTAACCGCCGCGGCCGCCGTGATGTTTTTCGTCATCGGCGGCCTTTCTCTTTTGGCGCACTATTACACGCTGAACGGAATCAAGAGCCGCACCGTGGGTGACGGACAGCACGGCACTGCCCGGTTTGCCACCAAGAAAGAGATTCAGCAGACCTATCGACATATTCTGTTCCGCCCAAAGTCGTGGCGGAAGGGTCAGGCTCTGCCCTCCGAACAGGGCGTCATCCTCGGCAGCGAGGGAAAGAAAAACGAAGTCACCGCTCTGGTGGACACGGATGATGTACACACGCTGATGATCGGCGCGTCTGGTGTGGGCAAGACGGCGTTTTTCCTCTATCCCAATTTGGAATACGCCTGCGCCACCGGCATGAGCTTTCTCTGCACCGACACCAAGGGCGATCTGTTCCGCAACTACGGAGCCGTCGCTCACGATTACTACGGCTACAACATCGCCGTCATTGACCTGCGCAATCCCACCCGCTCGGACGGCAACAACCTGCTGCATCTGGTCAACAAGTACATGGATGAATATCGTGCCGACGAGCACAACCTTGCCGCCAAGGCCAAGGCAGAGAAGTACGCCAAGATCATCTCCAAGACCATCATCAACTCCTCCGGCGACAGCGCCAACTATGGGCAGAACGCATTCTTCTACGATGCGGCGGAGGGACTTCTCACTTCGGTAATTTTACTTCTGGCGGAGTTTTTGCCGCCGGATGACGATCACCCGGAGGAACGCCGCCACATCATCTCCGTATTCAAAATGGTGCAGGAGCTTCTGGAGCCGTCCAGAGTCAAGGGGAAAAGCCAGTTTCAGCTTCTGATGGCAAAGCTCCCACCCGAGCACAAGGCCAAGTGGTTCGCCGGCGCGGCGCTGAACTCGGCGGAGCAGGCCATGGCCTCCGTCATGTCCACCGTGCTGTCCCGGCTCAATGCCTTCCTCGACAGTGAGATGGAGCAGATCCTCTGCTTCGACACCGCCATCGACGCTGAGAAGTTCTGCAACACCAAGAGCGCCATCTTCATCGTCCTGCCGGAAGAAGACCTGACCAAATACTTCATGGTGTCGCTGATGATCCAGCAACTCTACCGGGAGATCCTCTCCGTGGCCGACGAGCAGGGCGGCAAACTGAAAAACCGCGTGGTATTTTACTGCGACGAGCTGGGCACCATCCCGCCCATCGAGTCACTGGAGCTGATTTTCTCGGCCTCCCGCTCCCGCAGACTGATGATGGTTCCCATCATTCAGTCCTTCGGGCAATTGCAGAAAAACTACGGCAAGGAGGGCTCGGAGATTATCATCGACAACTGCCAATGCACCATCTTCGGCGGCTTTGCGCCCAACAGTCAGACCGCCGAGGTGCTGAGCAAGGCGCTGGGCAGCCGCACCGTCATGAGCGGCAGTATCTCCAGAGGGAAAAATGATCCATCCCAAAGCCTGCAGATGATGGAGCGCCCGCTGATGATGCCGGACGAACTCAAGAGTCTGCCCAAGGGCCAGTTTATTGTCATGAAAACTGGTACCCATCCCATGCAGACGCGGCTGCGGCTGTTCCTCGACTGGGGTATCACCTTCGACCGCATCTACGAGGTGCCGGAAAAGGCCGCGCGCAAGGTTGCCTACGCCGACAAGGACGAGCTGGAGCGTCGCATCATGACGCGCTATCACGCCGACAGGGCGGCAGAGGATGCCCCGACTTCTGATAAGCGCGCTCAGAACGGCATGAGCCATATGCAGTCCAATTACAGCCTGCGGGAATCCAAAAGTCAGCAGCGGGCACAGTCACAGGAGGACAAGAGATGAGTTATTTCGGAAGCATCTACGCCGAGGACATTCCGCACCGCGCCAAAACGGTCTATATGTACCTCAAGGATCGCTCAAATGCCCAAGGCGAATGCTGGCCCGGCATCAAGACCATAGCGCGGGAGCTGAACCTCTCCCGCAGCACGGTCAAGCGCGCCATTGCCGATCTCACCGCGCATGGATACTTAAAAAAGGAGCCGCAGTTCCGTGAAAACGGAAGCAGCAGCTCCAATTTGTATTCGATTAAAAAATTGCGTCTGTGATAATGCAATAAAATACACGCTGCCGCCAAGGGGCTATTTTACCTATTCACTGGACCCAGCCGGGGTTCAGGATGAGCCCCCTTGAAGGACTCATTCTAAGGAAACGATTATAGGCAGAGAAAAGATAATCCATTTTCATAAATATCCCTATTGCTTGTCAGCTTTCATCAACGTAAGCCAGTCGTTGTATGGTATCAGCTTAATCCTGAGAGTGAGCGCATTACAATATCGACATCCTGATTCTCAAGTTCTTGAATGATATGTAAATAAGTCTTTTGAGTTGTTGTCATACTTGCATGGCCCAAACGCCTCGCAACACTGGCGATGGATACCCCTGCAAACAGAAGAAGCGAAGCGTGTGTATGACGCAACCCGTGGACGGTAATAACCGGAACATTTGCTCTTTTGCATTGCCTTTCCAAAATATCGTTCACCGTCGAATTATACACCTTTCCGCGCACAAAAATAGGTTCGTCAACCGGTGTATTCTTTACCAGCTCGGAAAACTGAATGACCGTTTGCCAGTCTATCTGAATTTTTCTAACAGATGATTTGTTTTTGGTGGGTTGAAATCCACCGGCTCCCTTATAATCCCACGTCTTGCTTATTGATAAAGTTTGATGAGCAAAATCAAAGTCCTTCGGGGTTAGCGCAACCGCCTCTGAAAAACGCATCCCCGTTTTCGCGACAAGCAGAATAAACCAGTCCCAGTTTACCTCACCCTTTAAATCAAGGGATGTAAGAAGCGTATGGAGTTCAAATTGGTTCAGGTATTTCAGCTTTTTAGGGCTTGGTGACTTACCTTTTATGATTGCTTTTCGCGTGGGATCTCGGCTTATTAGACCTTCATCAACAGCATCAAGGATAGCTCCTTTGAGTTGGTGATGGAAATCCATTGTCGTTTGCCTTTCATGATGCAACGCATAATCATTCAAGAGCTGTTGATATGCAATTCTTGTCATTTCACAGATCTGTAAGTTAGGAACAAGTTTTTCAACCCATTGATGTGTCATTAAGTATTTATCCATGGTGACTTTCCTTATTGCCCCCTGCTTATAAACAGCTATCCAGCGGGCGTAATACTCGCAGAAAAGGTCGTTTTTTTTGATTTCATCTAACATCGGTAATACCTCCATATTATATATTTCGGCTTACGCTGATGAAGGGTGATAAGGTTGTCGAGGCTGCGGAAATATTGCCCGATTGCCTTTTGTTCTGCTATAGAGGGTAGGTGGATAGGGGTGTCTTTTACTTGTTCGATGGTGTAATGGGCAATCGTTCCAATATGAGAAATTGCATTCAAATATGTTCTAAAACTTGGTGCTGTCAGGTATGTGAACATATATTGGCTATCAAAGTTTCCCGAGTGCTTTATCCAAATCAAATCGGCATCTTTTGAGTACAAAGGCTCATTATTCGGCACTATATAGGGAATGCCGATTGAACCACCACCAGTTATTAAGATGTCATCTTTTTCAAGTTTACCTGATAAACTTGATAGGTGCTCATATAGCTCCCATGAAATATATGCCTGTGTATTTTTGCTTCCCTTGTAGGCGGACACCACGTCACTTGACCTGAAAAATGGCACTCCTTGAGTTGCCCATTCTTCTTTATGCACACGAGCCGCCGAGGCAATATTAGTTAGCTCTCCCAGCTTACGCTGTTCCCAAGTAAAAGCAAAAGAGTCAAGGTTTCCCTTGACTCTTTGCAGCGTGCCCTTCGGAAGGGGATTATTCCGGCAGATCAATGTCATAGCCACCATTGATGATAAAGTCTCTGAGAATCTTGTCGACTTTTATATTCACCATCGGCAGCGGCGATTTCTTGCCAGAGACCTTTTCAAAGTATGCCGTGGCTTTTGTAATATCAATCGTTGCCTTGAGATTGTCGAACCGCCCAAACTCATTGATGGAGGCGTCATCGACGCTCAAAGCCATCATATTACGCAGCATTTCTTCATCAAGGCCAAAAGCGGAAGCAACGCAATGAATCTGGTCATTTTTTGCCCGCTTCATATATTCGTTGATGTAGTCGCGCAGCGTTTTGCCCGGCTCAACATGGGCATCACCCGTCTGCATATCGTGGAGGAAGATGTTAGCATACTTCTGTTCCTCCTGCGATAAGGTTGCAAAGGTTTTATGAAGCTCCTCTTTTGCGGAGTCCGCATCAGCCGGATCGCCGCTGGTAAGCGCTTTCTTGTATTTTTCGAATCTTGAATTCATGTAATCGGCGTCAATTTCGTCGGTGTTGATCGTCGTGATATAGCCCTCAAGATCATAGGGCGAATCTTCGCTGCCGCCTTCTTCGCCGCCTCCGAAAAGCTCTTTATAGCGCAAAACGAGAACCTTGTATATCTTTTCGTCGAGAGCAAGTTCAATGTCACGGACTTCTCCGGTTTCTTCGTCCGCAAACGAATAGGTCAGCGTGCTCCAGACAAAGCCCTGAACTTTTGCGGCTTCAAGATAGGCATTGAAGTCCTTGAGCAGCGTCGCAAACTTCTTTTTTTCTGATGTTTCAGCCGGAAGCCTTTCAAAATTGAAGATGCCGGCCTGCTCAAACAGGTTTTTGATCTCCACAAAAACCGCATTCATGTTCTCAAGGTTTTTGTCCAGCTTCACCGCAAACATCCCAAGCGGCTTGTCGCCGGAATAAAGCTTGACCGCGGCGTGAATGTTCTGTTCCATCGTGTACGGAGCGCGATAATACTTGATTGAACCGAATGGCTTTTCCGGCCCAAACAGACGGTTGGTGCGTGAGAACGCCTGTATGATGCTCTCATAGCGCAGCACCTTGTCCAGGTACAGCACATTCAGCCATTTTGAATCAAAGCCGGTCAGCATCTGATCCACGACGATCAACAAATCAAGCTGTTCCTCCGGCATCCGTTCAATGCGCTCATAAGGCCTTTTATGCGCAAGGCGTAGTTGAATGTCCTTTTTCATTTTGCCATAGGTGGGGATCGTAAAGGTCTGGTGGAACCGCGCATTGTAATCCGCAATGATTTCTGCCAGCGCTTCCTCTTTTGCGATTCCTGTCCCGTTGTTGTCGATACTCGGGTCAAAAATCGCAGTCACTTTCAGATCCGGAGCCTGTGACTTGAACCGCCCATAGTATTCAACCGCTTCCGGTATGCTGGATGTGGCAAAGATCCCGTGAAACTTCCGCCCGTGGCTGATGACCTCCCAATTTTCAAGAATGTCCTCAACCACCGTTTTCTGGTGCTCATTTGTGCGGTATTGGCCGTTCTCGAGCAGGAAGTCTTCAATTCCTTTGGTATAGGAGCCATCGCCGTTCAAAACGCCGGCCATCGGGACTTCGCTCATGTACTTATAGAAGATTTTTTGCTTCTTCGCGGCCCCAAGGGCTTCTGCCACGCTTGACGCCTTTGCCTTATCCAAAGCAATCGCGGTGCGTATGTCCTTTTCCTTGAAGGTAAGAACCTTATCCGGGTCAAATCCCAGCACATTCCGGTCACGAATTCCGTCGGCAATGCTGTAACGGTGCAGTTCATTGCCAAATACATCCGAGGTCGTGTTGCCCTTTTTTAGGTTTTCTATCTGGATTGGTGTACCGCTGAACCCAAAGAACAACGCCCTGGGGAAGGTCTGCTTTACCGTCTGCATCATGTCGCCGAAGGTATCGCGGTGGCACTCGTCCACGATGAACACAATGCGTTTTTTTAGTATCACGTCAAGATCGGCCTTTTTCAGCCTGCCAAGTGCATCGTCCTTGATGTTGCTCATTTTCTGAATAGAGGTGACGATTAGGGTATTGGCCGGGTCCGGACTTTTCAGTTTGGCAATTAAAACGGCAGTATCCTCCGTTTCCTGAATGGAATCCGTTTCCTCCGCAAAACCGCGATATTCCAAAGCACTTTGCGTACCGAGCTCTATGCGGTCAATGAGAAAAATTACCTTGTCTGCATCCTTGGAGTTGGCAATCAGCTGCGCGGATTTGAAGGAGGTCATCGTTTTGCCGGAACCGGTGGTATGCCAGATGAAGCCGCCCATTTGGCTGCCGTTTTCCCATTGGTGCTTTGCAACCGTATCGGATATTTTGTTGGCGGCGTAATACTGATAGGAGCGCATGACCTTCAAAACGCCGTCTGTATCGTCGGCCACCGTATAGAAGCCGATGAGCTGATGCGCCATTGGGATAGACAGCAGCGTGGAGGCCAGCACCTTCCAGTCGTTGATCCGTTCATTGTTGAAGTCCGCCCAGTGGAAATAGAAATCCGTGTTGAAACGACCGTCGGGGCCGGGGTTTGCAAAGTACACCGTTTCCTCCGGATTCATCGCAACAAAGACCTGCACCAGTGAAAACAGGCCGGTGAACACACCCTCGTGTGAATACTTTTCAATTTGGTTATACGCCTGCGACACGGGTATTCCGCTTTTCTTGAGCTCAACATGAATCAGTGGCATACCGTTGATGAGCAGAATGAAATCACCGCGCCGGGTGGGCAGCATATTTGTTTTTGCCGCGAATTTCGGCTGCTGGGCAATCTGATATCGGCTTTGACCGGCTGCGATCTCCTGACGGTCATAGATCTTCAGAGATATCTCTTTGCCGAAATGCTCTTTATCGTCTGGGTTATCCCGTGTGATGGATACACTTCTGCCGTTGATGAAGCCATTGAGCTTCAGCGGTGTGCGCAGAACATTGATTTGCTCAATGATCTGCTGCATCTCGCCGTCTGTCAGCGGATAGTCGTTCAGCCGGTCAATGCTGCGGTTATTCTCAAAAAGGATATTTGCCCAGTTTTGGAGCAGCTCCTTCTCGGTTTTGTATCGCAAAACCTCCGGTTCCCAGCCGCAGGAGGAGGTAAGCATATTGATTAGGGCATTTTCAAATTCAGCTTCGCTTGCAAACGCCATGGCATTTTCTCCTAACATAGAGTATTTCGCTCTTTTTATCCAAAGATTCAAAATGTTCTTTTCCGTCGCGCTCTTGGTTACGTTATCGAGATATCTGCCATTATAGTTCCTTACTTTTTCCAAGTTGTGCAGCATTACAGTTTCGACAACCGCGTATATGGCGACAAATTGATATATAGCCTCTTTAATTGTGTGAGATCCCAGTTTGACTTCCTGATAGTATCCAGCAACTCTTCCTGCCGCGGTTGTCCCAAGGTCAACCGGTAGAGAGACAGAACCTCCAGCAGACGATTATATTTCTCGTGATCCTGGCTGTACGGATACATCGGGACGATACGCTCTATTTTGCGGGTGAACGGGAAATCGTCCGGCAGGCACCAGAACGGGATCAGATCGGAATGCCCCGGCTTCAATTTTGCGACCGCGCGCCGGAGAATCTCCGGCCATACCGGCCCGGAAAATGGCGCGTTTCCATACTCACTCTCGGCAAGATTCTGCCGGATAGCATGACAAAGATATCGATTTATCCGTCCCTCTCTCTGTTCCAAGTCGATTGGATTGGCTGGTAAATTCCAGTGTATGATTTTCCTGCAATAGGTATGGAAATCCAGCCCTTCCTGCCCAATAGACGTTGTTGCCAGGATAAAAGGACGAAACGGAGAATTGAAGGCCGCCCGGATATTTTCCGTTCTCTGCACACTTTTCTCGCTGATCCTCGCGTCATAGTAGCCAACGGCGAAATGTGTGCGGAGGCCGCTTTTTTTACTGCCGTATTGGAACGATTCCCGCGTCTCTATCTGAGTTGTTGCGGTTGTGATGAATGCCGCCGACATTGCGTCGGCCAGCTCTTTCCCCGACAGATTCAAGGTGAAGACATACTCGTCCAAGACCGCCTGCAGGTTTCCAGCAGCACAGTATCTGATGACGTTTTCATAATAGTCTCCGGACGGATACAGTACATCCATTGCGGCCATCGCTTCCGGCCGGCTAAATAGCGAAATGAATTTTCCGGCTACGGCTGCAGCCAAGTC